>DIDD01000013.1:4404-5547 GCA_002417965.1 Veillonellaceae bacterium UBA5809 | reverse complement strand
GCGCACAGCTGGAAAAGGGATTTACGCTGTAGGAGAGGCTGTGGAGGTAACGGGAAGGTGAACCGGGAATAAAAAAGCGGTGGCTCTGGCAGGACCGGCAAACCGGCAGGCCCGCATCGCAGCCGGAAATATGACCGGACGGGATGAAACTTACCCAGGCGCCCAGGGCAGTATGATTCTGAAAATCTTTGACCTGACCGCCGCAGCCACCGGGCTGAATGAGCGGGATCTGCAAAAACTGCATCAGCCCTGCCGGAAAATCATTATCCATCCTGCTTCTCATGCAGGATACTATCCGGGTTCCACCCCATTATCTCTGAAACTAATTTTCTCACCGGAGGGAAAAGTCTTGGGCGCCCAAGCCTTGGGATATGCCGGTGTGGATAAGAGAATCGATGTCATCGCCTCTGTCATCCGGCGCGGAGGTACGGTTTATGATCTGACTGACCTGGAACTGGCTTATGCGCCGCCTTACTCATCTGCCAAAGATCCTGTCAATATGGCCGGATATGTAGCAGAAGATGTGCTGGAAGGACTGTCTGACATCATCGCCTATGAAGATCTCCCGAAAGCGCTGGAGCAGGGAGCCCGTCTTCTCGACGTGCGGACACCGGAAGAGTATGAACGGGGCCATCTGGACGGAGCCGTTAATATGCCCTTAGATGAAATAAGAACGCACATCCATGAATTGGACCGGAAACATCCTCTCATTGTATACTGTCAGGTAGGACTGAGGGGCTATCTGGCTGAACGGATTCTGAAGCAGAACGGATTTTCCGTGCAGAATCTCACCGGAGGATACACAGCAGCCCGGGACCAGTCTTTTCACCCCGGAAATTCCGGCCCGGTCCCGTCCGGCGCACAGATGAACACAGCCGTTCATGCCCCGGAATCCGCCGGTATAACATTGGATCTGACAGGTCTTTCCTGCCCAGGGCCTTTGATGAAATTAAGCCGCGCTCTTCCCAAAATCGAAGAAGGAACTGTCATCGAAGCCTCTGCCTCCGATCCGGGTTTTTATAATGACTGCGAAGCGTGGTGCCGTCAGACAGGCTGCACTCTGCTGAAAAGAGAACGCAGCCAGGGCCGTGTCACTGCCTGGATCCGCAAGGGAACTGGGCATCAGTCAGAAAAATTTTCTGC
>DIDD01000013.1:0-4312 GCA_002417965.1 Veillonellaceae bacterium UBA5809 | reverse complement strand
CCGGTACGGAAAACACTGATTGAAAAATGCTTCGGATGGATGATGCCCAGAGGCAGCCGGAAATTAAAGCTGTCCCGTATGAATATGATGGGAGCCGGTACTGAGATGATGCGGAAAATCATGAAAGAAAAAAATATCAGCTCACTGGAAGATCTGATCCGCAGCGCCCAGGCCGGAGGCGCCCGCATGATTGCCTGTCAGATGTCCATGGATGTAATGGGCATCCGGAAAGAGGAGCTGATCGACGGCGTGGAAATAGGAGGTGTCGGCACATTTCTCGGTGCAGCAGAAGATGCCAACATGAGTCTGTTTATCTGAAACGGAGGCTTTGTGATGAGAAAATGGCAGGTTGTATTTCACATTGATGAAATGGAAAAATGGAAGCTGGTCTTGGGAAATGTTGAAAATTTTCTCCGTGATATAGGAAATGACCCTTATAATGCAGAGATTGTTGTCAATGGAGAAGCAGTTCTTTTCCTCTCTGAGCACTATCCTGAACCAGTCCGTCTGGAACAACTTTCACAAAAGCAGATACAGATCAGTCTGTGCAGAAATGCACTCCGTGCCAATCATATTCCCAGCAGCGCTATTCCTCCCTGGATGAGCCTTATCTCTGCAGGAATCACCCGTCTTATTACTCTCCAGGCACAGGGATATGCCTATATTAAGCCATAAATGAATACACCCCAAAAAGGGAGGAGCGGATTATTTTCATCCGTTCCTCCCTTTCCACATGTCCGGTTATGGACAGAATTTATATCCTACGCCCCATATAGTCATCAGATGACGCGGATTTGCAGGGTCCTCCTCAATTTCTTCACGCAGCCGGTTGATATGAACCGGCACCGTAGCTGTATTCCCCAAAGAATCCATGCCCCAAATACGAGTGTACAGCTCTTCACGGCTGAACACCAGATCCGCGTTGATCATAAGAAACTCAAGCAGCTGAAATTCTTTATTGGGGAGAACCGCTTCACGGCCGCGCACTGTGACACGGTGCGTTTGGGGATCCAGAGACACATCACCTATAGATACCGCCCGTCCGCCGTCTTCCTCCGGTCCCTTCAGCCGGGCATACTGGTCCAGCCTTGCTTTTACACGGGCCACCAGCACGCCCGGTGAAAAAGGCTTTTCTATATAATCATCGGCCCCGAATCCCAACCCACGGATCTTATCAATATCGGCTCTCCGGGCCGTCACCATAACAATAGGAATATCTATATGTCCCCTGATTTTCCGGCAGATCTCAAATCCGTCCATTCCGGGAAGCATAAGGTCCAGCAGAATCAGATCAAACTTCTCCGTCAGTGCAAGACGGCAGCCTTCTGCCCCGTCAGGAACTGAAACCACCTCATACTGCTGAAGCTGCAGATAATCTCTTTCAATATGGGCAATATCCTCATCATCTTCTATAATTAGAATCCGCTTATTCATGGGAATCCTCCTTTCTAAGAGGAAATATCAATTCTATTTTTAATCCATGGGGAATCCTGTTTTCCGCCCTTGCCGATCCTCCCATCAATGCCATGGCCCGTGCCGCAATAGTCAGCCCCAGTCCGCTTCCATTCTGCGGATGACTGCGTGCGGCATCTGTACGGTAAAAAAGTTCAAACAGGCGGGAAACTGAAGATTCCGGCACTCCTGGTCCGTCATCGGAAAAAGAAATAACGGCCTTTCCCTTCAAAGCAGAAAGACGGATACAGACTTTCCCCCTGGAACCAGTACGGTACTTGATACTGTTTGTCATGAGATTTGACAGAATCCGTTCCAGAAGCATCCTGTTTCCCCGAATGACCGCCGGGCAGCTGCCTTCCATAAAAATCTCCATCCCGTCTCTTGCATGGGCCAGCCGGCTTTCCTCTGCAAAATTTCTTAAAAATTCCAAAAGGTCTACCGGTTCCATAGGCAGAGCCTGCTCTCCCATATCAATCTTGGAAAGAAAAAACAGCTGATCCAGCATCATGTCCAGCTCATCTGTCTTTTTACGGATAACTTCCAGATAACGCTGCCGGTCTTCTTCCGTCCGGGCAATACCGTCCTGCAGGCCTTCCACATAAGCTTTAATAGACGTAAGCGGTGTGCGGATATCATGAGACATACTGGCAATCAGTTCTTTGCGGGCTCCCTCTGCCCGCACGCGTTCGCCAAGAGATTCCTCAAGTTTCTGCGCCATAACATTAAATGCTCTGAAAACCGGATAAAATTCATCCTGTTCATTGTGCTCCAGCTGTATAGACAGATTCCCTTTCTGAAGCTGTTCCGCTCCCTTCTTCAGCTCTTCCAGAGGCGGAAGAATACGGCGCAGCAGAAACGCCGTCAAAAAATAACTGGTGGCGATTACGAAGAGGAGAAGACACACACAGATAAAGATCAGCACCCACCGCGATACGGTTTCCAAAGGACCGTCAGTCCCATGGGGCACCAGATCACTTACGAAATACAAATAAACGGGAACGCCGTTCACGGTCCGTTTATACAAATAATAATTTTTCCCCTGTGACGAATGAATATACCCCTCCTCGGACGCCTTCATTAAGGATGGATCCGGGATCTGACCTATCATAGGACGAAGAGTCCGGTCACCATAAGTATAGATAATTTCACCGTCCTGGCGTATCTCTATATAATTGCGCTCCGGCGCCAGAATTTGAAAAAGCCAGTCAAAATTCTGCGGTTTTCCGTGTTCTCCGTCAATCCAGTGAAAAACAGTCAGCCGGGCCAGTTCCGCTGTATTGGAAAACTGGGCTGTGCTTTCCACGGCCACATGGTGTCCGCTCCGTATAAAAGCAGTCAGTCCTATTACAGAAGCCGTCACAATAACCATAGTCATCATAACCGGCACCAGGAAAAGCACAATATGGGAAATAAGTATACGTCTTTTAATCGTCATCATTTGCCTTATTGTATGATGTTTCCTTCCCTCCCCGCAACACGGAAGGCAGAAGTTTATTTTTTATTTGAAATTTCCTATCATTTCCTTTAATTAGGTCTGCTATCTTTGTAACTAAAGGACCGGCGTGCTGCTGTCCCCGATTCTGTATTTACAAGGAGTTTCTCATGATGAACATGATTCAAAAGCATCCCTATCTGTTCCTTCTTCTGTCTTTTTCCCTTCTCTTTCTGATCGGCAACCAGTTTCTGTCCATAACGGATACAGCTGAATCCAACTATGCCCTGACCTCTAAAGAAATGATACAGAGCGGTAACTGGATCTCTCCCCAAATTTACGGCCGGTACTGGTATGACAAGCCCATTCTTTACTATTGGGAATTATCGCTTTCCTTTTTGACTCTGGGCATCAATGAATTTGCCGCCCGCTTCCCCTCCGCTGTCATGGGCTGCCTGTCTGTCCTTCTGACATTCTGGTTCGGCCGGCAGGTATACGGCCTCCGCACCGGTATAACAGCTGCTGTCATAGAAGGCACCAGTGTGGAATTCTGGCTTCTTTCCAAAGCGGTCATTACCGATACAACCCTATTCTTTTTCCTCAGTGCCTGTATTGCTTTTTTTTGGCTTGGATACACCAAAAACCGGAATTTTTATTATATTAGCTATCTGGCCGCTGCCATGGCCGTGCTGACAAAAGGCCCTATAGGACTGGCTCTTCCGGGCCTGGCCATTCTTCTTTTTCTTGGCTGGATGAGAAACTGGCGTGAACTGCTGCATCTCAAGCTCGTGAGCGGACTTCTCCTGTTTGCCGCAGCGGGATGCACCTGGTATATCCTCATGTACCATCTTCACGGCGATGCATTCATCACCAATTTTTTCGGAGTACATAACTTCCTTCGCGCCACTGTACCCGAGCATCCAAAAGTCGATGTATGGTACTTTTACATAGCCATGTTCCTCATCGGTTTCTTTCCATGGAGTTTTGTTCTCCTTACCGGTCTCTGGAAGAAATGGAAAGAACATTCTCTGCATTTTCGGGAAGCATCTCCAGTGACCCTATGGCTTTCTCTGTGGTCTGCCGTTGTCTTCATTGTATTTCAGATGATAGCCACCAAATATACAACCTACACCTTTCCCATGCTGTTTCCCCTGTCCCTTCTGACCGCCCGTCTGATTACACAGCGCCATTGGAATTTAAAATATCTGGCAGGTTTTATGTTCCTCCTTTATATTATTTTGACCTTTGCCGCCGCTGTGCCTGCCATGGAGAAAAATTCCGGGCGCGCTGTCGGTCTGGCATTAAAAAATCTGCCCGTCTCTTCCGCACCTGTAGGTATATACGGACAATACCGCACTTCTGCCGTATTCTACAGCGGAGACAATATTTACCGTTTGGCTGACAGCAGCCAGATTTCAGAAATGG
>DIDD01000068.1:3109-19891 GCA_002417965.1 Veillonellaceae bacterium UBA5809 | reverse complement strand
AGGAAAATGCAGAGCTGGGGGAGCAGATCCGTCAGATCAATGAAAAGCTGAACCGTCTGCCGGAACCGGTTATGTAAGAAAAAGCGCCTGAAACCGAAATGGTTTCAGGCGCTTTTTGCTGGTGCGTTATTCCATACAGACCAAAATTCTTCCTGTTACTTTTCCATGAAGAATACGGTCAATGTTCTCCGGCAGGGTTTCCGGCGTAATTTCTTCGGTGTTTTCCGCAAAGGTATAGGGTCTCCATGGACCGGCCAGCAGCTGCCAGAGTTCTTCTCTTTCATCCATGGGACACTGTACTGAGTCAATGCCCAGAAGGGATATGCCCCGCAGTATGAAAGGGTATACCGTCGTTTCCAGCCGGTATCCTGCCACATTGCCGCAGGCGGTGACGCATCCTCCATAGCGGACGGTTTTCAAGGCTGTTTCCAGCACTGCCCCTCCCACGGTATCAACGGCAGCCGCCCAAAGAGGCGTCAGAAGGGCTTTCCCGGTTTCATCGACAGCGTCTTCCCGGAGCACCACTTCTTCTGCCCCCAGATGCTTCAGCATGTCCCGGGCGGCTCCCTTCCCCGTAACGGCTGCTGTATGGTACCCCAGTTTATGAAGGATCGACAGGGCCAGGCTTCCCACTCCGCCTGTAGCTCCAGTCACCAGAATCTGTCCGTCCTCCGGCTGAATGCCGTAACGGATTAATTTCCTCACGGAAAGGGCTGCCGTAAATCCGGCCGTACCGTAGATCATGGCATCCCGCAGTGTCATCCCCGCAGGCCGCCGGACGGGCCATGAGTCCGGCACACGGATATACTGCCCCCATCCTCCGTCTGTGTTCATGCCCAGGTCATATCCGGTCACGATTACCTCGTCGCCGGCATGGAACCGGTCCGATCCGCTTTCTTCCACAATGCCCGCCGCATCAATCCCCGGCGTGTGGGGATAGTGCCTTGTCACCCCGCGGTTTCCCGATGCCGACAGGGCATCTTTATAATTGACCGAGGAATAGGATACACGTATCAGGACTTGCCCTGGCGGAAGCTCTGAAATTTTCCGTGCTTCCCGGGTTCCTTCCCAGGCTCCGTTATTTTCTCTGACTACAAATGCCGTAAATTCTTTGTCTTCCATCTTTTCTTCCCCCTGTCTGTCCGGGAGCGACTCACCTGAAAGGCAGATCTTTCTCCCCTGTTTTCCTTTTTTCAGAATAGCACGCAAAAAGTTCGTCGTCAAACTATTGGCGTTTTACTCATTTTGATGTATACTGTTATTGTTTCTTTTTTACTGTTTTATAATATTTTTACCCGAGGTTGCACTATGAATGAAAACAATGACCGCCTTCTGCTTTATTTTGTAAGCCGGACTGCTAAAATCATGTCCCGCTTTGTGGAAAAGAATCTGGCGGAAAAGGGACTGGACGGACTGATCTCCGCCCATGGGAATATTCTTGCCGTATTGTACCGGAGTTCTTCTCCCATGACCATGGGAGATATTGCCGCCCGTATCGGAAGAGACAAATCCACGGTCACTCCTCTGGCGGAAAAGCTGGTCCGCCTGGGCTATATTGAAAAGGTGCCGGGCAGCCGGGACCGCCGGAACGTGTATCTGGTCCTTACGGAGAAGGGCCGCTCCCTGCGTCCCATTTTTGAGGATATTTCCGAACAGCTTTTCCAGACGGCCTGGGATCATTTCTCTATGCGGGAAAAAGAAGATTTTCTGGAGTCTCTGAAAAAAATCTATTTGAATTTCCAGTCAGAGGAAAAGAATCAAAAAATCAGGACCTGAGGGTCCTGATTTTTTGACGGCTGTTATTCAGCAGGGCATACGGCAAAGAGACGGGAAGGGAATCCGGTGCCGTCCCTGACTTTTGGGAATGTCACGAAAATGAGGGAACCCGCAGGGGGCACTTCATCCAGATGAGCCATGAGCTCGCACTGGATCTTGTCCGCAGCCAGGATGCACGATTCTCCGGCAAAAGATCCGTCATTATGGGCCGGCGCATCGGTATCTCCCGGTTCATGACCGATGGCGCCTATGTTTCTTTCTTTCAGCAGCCACTGGATGGCATCCAGCTTCCAGCCGGGATAATGGGGTTTCTTTTCTGCGTCATAATTATCCATGTCTTTTCTTTTGTACCAGTCTGACCGGAAAGCTACAAAGGCTCCTTCAGGAATCCGTCCGTACTGCTGCTCCCATTCTTTCAGATCCTCTATGGTCAGTTCATAATCGGGATTGGCCGCACAGGCTTCTGATTTGTCTATAACCACCAGGGGGTACGCCATTTCTTTCAGTGTAATTTGGCTCATATCCCGCATTCCTTTATGAAAATGGGAAGGAACATCTGCATGGGTCCCATACTGTCCCGAGGGAAGCTTGTATTTCCAGACCTGGAAAGGACAGTCCGGTGCAAAATCAAAAAGAATTTCTGATTCCATGGGTCCGAATCCGTACCAGTGCGGTGTTTCACTGCTCAATTCATGGGTCAGATCCACCCATTTATAGGCGGACGACTTCATTTCCTGTAACATGTCCCATAATGCTGCCATAGAAAAGCCTCCCTGTTTTTTTGCAAAGAAGCCCTGTCGACATGACAGGGCTTCTTTGCTGATTATTATTTCGTTCATTATGGCACAGAGAAAACGGTCTGTCAAATTCAGACTGTCACAGGACCTCCGGCTGCTGCTGCTTTTTCCAGAAGTTCCAGTGTTTCTTCCGTCCGGCATACACGGCAGTAAATGACATTCATAATCTTCAATTCCGCATCGTGCCCTTCCTCGGAAGCCGCCGCGCAGGCATCTTCCACACAGATGACCTGAAATCCCGCATCGGCCAGGTCACGCACGCTGCAGGCCACACACTGGTCTGTGACAATACCCGCCACAATGACTGTGGTTATGCCCATGTTCCGCAGGACGCCCGCATAGGAGGTGCTGCCCATAATACTGTCTGTTGTCTTATCAAAAACCATTTCTTCCGGCAGAGGCTTCAGTTCATCCACCATAGCCGCTTCTTCAGATCCGCGGTAAAGAAAAATATTATTCCAGCCTTCTCTTTTCTGCACGGGGGACCGGTCTTCCCCGTCGGGGGAAAGGCAGGCAATGCGGCCGAAGGTCACGGTCATGCCCTCCTTCCGGGCCCAGAAGAGCAGTTTCTGGGTATTGGGAATGGCCGTGTTGTGAATGCGGTTTCTAAAGTACTGCCACCGTTCCCACTGACCGTTTTTTTTGATTTCCAGGGCTTCGCCCATGTGGTCATCGCAGAATTCTTTTTGATAATCAATGATACAGAGCGCTGTTTTTTTCAAGTCTATTTCCATATCCTGATAGTCTTCCATGTCCTGATAGTAAAAGGACAGATAACGGGGATTGATCTTCATGTCTTCCATTCCTTTCCAGCTTCTTTCGAGATGCATGCCCGCAGGCAACGGGCGTCTTTTTTATTGTATCATACCCGGGGCTCCGGTTTCTCCAAAAAGCTGTTTTTCCCTGTCTCTGTCCCTGCGGAAACGCCCTGAATGCCTATATATTCAGTTCGCCGCCGCTTCAATTAATACCCTCGTAAAAAGTCCTGTCCCTGCGGTTGACACCCCCGCAGTGTATGTTACAATTGACTTGCATCTGAATTTTCAGCAGGCTGCTGAAGTTTTTTATCCGCGGAAAATTAAATTGATCTTATTGGAGGTTTTGGTTTCATGAAAACTGCATCAACCACTCCGGCCCCTGCTATGAAACGGGTTCTTACCCTGCGGGATCTCTGGATTTACGGGATTGCCTTTATGCTCCCCATTGCACCGGCCTATATTTACGGATTTGCTTCCCAGACCTCAGGAGGCATGCTGGCCGCTGCCTATCTGGTGGCTATGGGCGCCATGATTTTCACTGCCATGAGTTACGGACATATGTCGGCTGCCTTCCCTTCTGCAGGATCGACTTTCACTTATGCGGGAAAGGGCATTAATCCGTATGCCGGTTTTTTCGCCGGGTGGCTCATGATGCTGGATTATGTGCTCTGCCCCCTCATTGTGTTTATGGTGGGCGCCACCTACGGCAATGCCCTGATTCCTGAAATTCCTTACGGGGTATGGGTGCTGCTCATCGGAACTGTCATAACCGCCACCAATATCCGCGGTGTGGAGATCGCCTCAAAAACAAATCTGGTACTGGTGGGATTCATGTTTATCGTGGTCCTGTTTTTTGTGATTATGTGCGTAAGGGCGCTTCTGGGCGGCACGGGCGAAGGCACACTTTTTTCCCTGGCACCGCTTTATAATCCCGCCTCTTTCAGTCTGGACTCTCTGGTATCAGGGGCCGCCATTGCCTGTTTCTCTTTCATGGGTTTTGATTCCATTTCCACCATGGCCGAGGAATCAGTCAATCCCCGCCGGGATATCGGACGGGCTACGGTGCTGGCCTGTGTAACCTGCGGCGCCGTGTATTTCATCCAGAGCTATGTGTCCCAGCTGATCTGGCCTGACTATACTTCTTTCGCCAACACTGACGCCGCTCTGTTTGAAGTGGCGGGCGCCGCGGGAGGACAGCTGACGGCCGCCCTGTATACAGCCGCTGTCGTGGCTGCATCTTTTACCTGCGGCATTGCCAGCCAGTCCAGCGCTGCCCGCCTGTTGTTCAGCATGGGCCGGGAACATCTGCTGCCCCGCCGCTGGTTTGCCTACATCCATCCCCTGTACGGAACGCCTGCTTTCAATGTTCTGTTGCTGGGAGCGGCCGGCATGATCGGCGCTATTGTCCTCAATATTCCCGTTGTTACGGAATTGATTAATTTCGGAGGCCTCTTCGGATTCATCTGCGTCAATGCCGCCGTCATCCGTTATTATTATATCGTCCGCGGCGAGCACCGTTTTTTCCGCCATCTTCTGTTCCCTCTTATCGGTGCAGTGGTCTGTATTTATCTGTGGATTCATTTGTCTTCCCTGGCTCTGGCCGTCGGATTCACCTGGATGGCTGCCGGATTTGTCTATCTTCTCCTTTTCACCAAGGGATTCCGGGATAAACCGCCTGTCCTTCAGGATCTGAAAGAGAAGTTGTGATTTATTACTGGAATAACTGTTTATCTATGCGCTATAGAAAAGATCTATGACATGACACCGCCGTTTCACATCTTTCCGCATTGACTGCCGCAGGGTTCATGCTATAATGATGTCAATATCACAGTCTGCGCAAAGGAGCTTCTTTTACGAAGCTCCTTTTTTGTTTCCGCAGAAAAAACAGAGGAGGCTTCTGATCAATGAATACAACAGACACAGATCATCCGGGCCCGTCCATGAAACGTGTCCTGACCCTGAGGGATTTATGGATTTACGGGATTGCTTTTATGCTCCCCATTGCTCCCGCTTATATTTACGGGTTTGCCTCCGATAAATCAGGAGGCATGCTGGCTTCGGCGTATCTGCTGGCACTGGCTGCCATGATTTTCACCGCCATGAGCTACGGCCATATGTCTTCCGCTTTTCCTTCCGCCGGTTCTACTTTTTCTTATGCGGAAAAAGGAATTAATCCGTATGCCGGTTTTTTCGCAGGGTGGCTCATGATGCTGGATTATGTGCTCTGTCCGCTGATTGTGTTTATGGCCGGCGCCACTTACGGAAATGCCCTCATTCCGGAGATTCCTTACTGGGCCTGGGTCATGGTCATCGGCATCACGGTTACCGCCGTCAATGTGCGGGGTGTGGATCTGGCGGCGAAGACCAATCTGATTCTGGTGGGCTTTATGTTTCTGGTGGTTCTTTTCTTCATTTTTATGTGCATCCGGGCTCTTCTGTCCGGCACCGGGGAGGCCACTCTGTGGTCCATGACGCCGATTTATAATCCGGCGAAATTTGAATGGGATGCCCTGGTGTCAGGCGCCGCCATTACCTGTCTGTCGTATATGGGATTTGATTCCATTTCCACCATGGCCGAGGAAGCGGTCAATCCCCGCCGGGATATCGGGCGGGCTACGGTGCTGGCCTGCCTGACATGCGGCCTGATTTATTTTCTCCAGAGTTATTTGTCCCAGCTGGTATGGCCGGATTATACATCTTTTAAAGATCCTGACGCCGCCCTGTTTGAGATCGCCGGCGCGGCAGGGGGGGCTGTAACGGCCGCCCTTTATACAATTGCCGTGGTTGTGGCATCTTTTACCTGCGGCATCGCCAGCCAGTCCAGTGCGGCCCGCCTGCTGTTCAGCATGGGACGGGATCATTTCATCCCCGCTCCTTTCTTTGCCCATCTCCATCCGGTCTATGATACGCCGTCTTTCAATGTGATCCTGATGGGTGTGATCGGCATGGCCGGGGCCATTGTCCTCAATATTCCTCTGGTGGCGGAGCTCATCAATTTCGGCGGCCTCTTCGGATTTATCTGTGTCAATGCCGCCGTGATCCGTTATTATTATGTAAAGCGTCAGGAGCACCGCCTGTTCCGGTATCTCCTGTTTCCTCTCACGGGCGCCGTGGTATGCCTTTATTTATGGATCCACCTGTCCCCTCTCTGTCTCACGGTAGGCCTTCTGTGGACAGCGGCCGGCCTGCTTCATCTGGTCATTTCCACCCGCGGATTCAGGGAAAAGCCGCCTGTTCTCCAGGCGTATCATGCCCGCTCCTGACTGTCTCCCGTAAAAAAACTGGCCCTAGAAAAAAGAGTTCTCTGTATCCATAAAAACGGACGGAGAACTCTTTTTTTATGTCTTATTCCGGATTGCTGCGGAGGAGAATAAATTTATTTTTTCTGAACCGGAGTATGCCCTCCCGCTGGAGCCGGCCCAGTTCTGACGACAGGGCGCTCCGGTCGGCACAGAGAAAATCCGCCAGTTCCTGACGGCTGAAGGGAATGGAAAATGAGCGGCTTTCCTGTTCCAGGGCCTGCTCAGACAGGTAGGACAGCAGTTTCTGCCGGATGGTCCGCCGAGAGATGAAAGCCAGTTTCTGATTCAGACGGATATTTTTAACCGCCAGGATCCGGACCATGTTTTCCAGCATGACCGAACGCCAGTCTTTTCCTTCCTCCATGGGCTGGAACAGACGGGCATGGCTGATCCAGTATACCCGGCTTTTTTCCACCGACACAGCACTCACGGGAAGATGTGCCGTTCCTGCGCAGGCATAGGCTTCTGCGAAGAGATCGCCTGTTCCGATATCAGCCAGGATATCTCTGTTTCCCGTAAAGTCCCGCCGTATGATCTGGATATGGCCGGACACCACAATGCCCGCGGAAGCCGCGTGCTGCCCTTCATGCAGTACATCCTGCTGTTTTTCATAGGTATGAACCGCTCCCTGCAGATGGCGGAGGAGCCGTGCCATCCCCTCCCCGGGCACCCCTTTAAAGAGCGCCGTACCCCGAAGAAACTCTTCCAGATGTTTCATTTCTTTTCCTTTCGTTGCCGTTACAACCGAATTCCCCTTTTTCTTATAGTATACTCCGGTTATCAAGTGAGCCGGAGGCATGATCCGGCATTTGGGAATTTTATGATTACATCAGGAAAAGAGGATTTTCTATGGAAAATATGTTTTGTTTTCAATGTGAACAGACATCCGGCGGCACAGGATGCTGCGGATCTGCCGGCGTATGCGGCAAGACAGAGGAAACCGCACTCCGTCAGGACCGCCTCACCGATGCCCTGATTTTTCTCGCCCAGGCGGTCAGGGGAACACCGTCTCCCGGCTCGGAGAAGCTTCTTATGGAAGGTCTTTTCACTACTGTGACCAATGTCAGTTTTGATGCCGATGAAGTACAGCGTGTGACTGAGAGGGTTCTGGCTGAGGCAGGCCGCCTCAGCGGACAGCCGCCGGCAAAGTTGGGACAGATGTCCCCCACCCGCGCCCTGTGGCAGGAAGAGGAGGATATCCGGTCTCTCAAATCCCTCATTCTCTTTGGAATCCGCGGCATGGCCGCTTATGCATATCATGCCTTTGTTCTGGGATACACCGATGACCTGGTGTCACGCTTTCTCTGCCGGGGTCTGGCTGCCGTCGGTTCTCCCCTTTCTGCCGGAGAGCTTCTGCCGCTGGTCATGGAAACGGGCAAGGTCAATCTGTCCTGCATGGCCCTGCTGGACCGGGCCAATACGGAGACCTACGGCTCTCCGGTTCCGACTGATGTATCCATGACCATAGAAAAGGGCCCTTTCATCGTGGTCACAGGCCATGATCTGCGTGATCTGAAACTCCTTTTGGAACAGACAGAAGGCCGGGGAATCAATATTTATACCCACGGAGAAATGCTGCCGGCCCACGGGTATCCCAAGCTGAAAGCTTATCCTCATCTGAAGGGTCATTTCGGAACGGCCTGGCAGAATCAGCAGCGTGAATTTGACCATATTCCTGCTCCTGTTCTGTTCACGACAAATTGTCTCATGCCGGTGCGTGACAGCTACCGTGACCGCGTATTCACCGCTGAATCTGTCGCTTATCCGGGCATGGTCCATATCGGAGAGGATAAAGACTTTGCGCCCGTGATTGAAAAGGCGCTGGCTCTGGGCGGATATCCGGAGGATCATGTCATGCACGGCATTAACGGCGGGGAGACCCTCACCACAGGGTTTGCCCGGAATGCCGTACTGTCGGCCGCCGGTCAGTTGGTTTCTGCCGTAAAAGAGGGAAAGCTCCGCCATATTTTCCTCGTTGGAGGCTGTGACGGAGCCGCTCCGGGCCGGAATTATTATACAGAGTTCGTCCGGGAGACTCCGGAGGATACACTGGTCCTTACCCTGGGCTGCGGTAAGTACCGGTTCAATGATATGGATCTGGGCACTGTCGCCGGGCTGCCCCGCCTCATGGACATGGGACAGTGCAATGATGCCTACAGCGCCATTTCCGCCGCACTGGCCCTGGCTGATGCCTTCGGCTGCGGCGTCAATGATCTGCCTCTCACTCTGGTTCTGTCCTGGTATGAGCAGAAGGCTGTGGCTGTCCTTTTGACCCTGCTTTCCCTGGGCGTCCGCCATATTTATCTGGGGCCGTCCCTGCCGGCTTTTGTATCTCCCCATATTCTTCAATATTTATCAGAGCACTTCCAGCTCACACCCATCAGTGATCCCCAATCGGATATGGCTGTCATGCTGGGCCGGAAGTCCTGAAAGTCCATATAGGATTGATTGTTTTCACCGAAGGAGGTCTGTTCTATGAGTTTTCACGGAATCACCCATATAAAAGCGGAAGAGGCCCTGTCTCTTCCTGAAGAAATCAGTTATCAGCCGGGGCAGGTCGCCAGTAAAACGCTGACACAGAATGCGGCGGTCAGCCTGACGTTGTTTGCTTTTGACAAAAACGAAGAAATCGGCCGTCATGTATCTTCCGGCGATGCGCTCCTGACCGTACTCGAAGGGAAAGCACGGATCACCATCGGGGAAGGTGTCCATGAGCTTTCTCAGGGACAGACTGTCCTGATGCCCGCCGGCATTCCCCACGCCGTCTATGCGGAGGAATGCATGAAGATGGCTCTCACTGTGGTGTTCCCCGCGGAAAAGGAGGCCTGACATGGAAGCCGGTCATACTTTTTTAGCCCGTCTGGGAAAAACACGGCTCCGTCCGGGAGGACGCCTGGCCACGGAATGGCTGTTCCGGCAGGGAAAGCTGGCCCCCGGAATGAAAGTCCTGGAGGTGGCCTGCAATATGGGAACCACCTCTCTGGAAATGGCACGCCGTTTCGGCTGTTCCGTCACAGCCTGTGACCTGAACGAAGAAGCTCTCTCCCGCGCCCGGGAAAACCAGGCTCTCCATCCGGCGGCGCCGGCTGTTTCTTTCCGGAAGGAAGATGCCCTTCATCTTTCCTTTTCCGATAACACATTCGATGTTGTCATTAATGAAGCCATGCTGACCATGCTGCCCGCCCCCGCCAAGGAACAGGCTGTGAAGGAATATCTGCGGGTTCTGAAGCCGGGCGGCCTTCTCCTGACCCATGATATTGTCCTGAAGGATCTTACGCCGGCCGAAATCCGTGATCTGACCGGAGAGCTGGGCCGTGCCATTCATATCACGCCGCTGCCGTATACAGAGGACGGCTGGCGCGCTCTGTTCCGGGATGCCGGCTTTGCCGGTACCGAAACTTATACCGGCGCCATGACGCTTCTCAGTCTTCCGGGGCTTCTCCGCGACGAAGGGTGGATGCGCACTCTTCAGATTCTGCGCCGGGGAATGCAGCGTGAAAACAGAGCTGCTTTTCTGGGTATGCGACGGGTATTTTCCAAATGGCACAGTCATATGGGATTCATCGCCTCTGTCAGCAGAAAACCTGCTGCTTCGCCCGTATCGGAAAACAGAGAACCGCAAAAAAGAGAAACGGCCGTTTAAGGACCGTTTCTCTTTTTTCCGGTTTTTCTTACCATACGGGAACGAGTGCTCCCGCAAAGGTGTCATTGATATATTTTTTGACTTCCTCTGACTGGAAAATTTTCACAAATTTCTGGTAGGCCGGATTGTTGATATCTTCCGGACGGGCGGCAATGATATTCACATAGGGGCTGGTGTTGTCTTCCACCGCGATGGCATCTTTCTGGCTGTTCAGGCCTGCGGAGATGGCATAGCCGGCATTAATTACAGAAGCATCTGTATCGTCGAGAGACCGGGGCAGCTGGGCCGCTTCCAGTTCAATAATCTTCAGGTTTTTCGTGTTTTCCACGACATCCTGGGGCGTCACCTTGGTGGACGGCACATCCGGCTTCAGTTTGATCCAGCCTTCCCGCTGAAGCAGCAGAAGGGCACGGCCTCCGTTGGACGGATCATTGGGGATGGCAATGGTGGCTCCGTCAGGAATATCTTTCACGTCTCTGTATTTTTTGGAATACAGACCCAGGGGCGCCAGATAGGTCTTCCCGATGCTGACCAGCTTCGTCCCGTTCTTTTCATTAAATGCATCCAGGAACGGCTGATGCTGGAAGGCATTGAGATCAATGTCCCCGTTAGCCAGCGCCTGGTCAGGTGTAATATAGTCCGAAAAGACTTTGGGATGGACCGTAAGTCCCTGTTTAGCCGCTTCTTTGGCCACAACCTCCATAATCTGGTCGCTGGAGCCCGGTGTAATGCCCACAGTGATTTCTGTTTTTTCCGCTTTGGATGCAGCCTGTCCGCCCGATGAAGAGCTCCCGCAGCCTGTCAGCAGCCCTGCAAAAACAGCTGCCGCCGCTGAAGCCAATACAATTTTTCTGAAATTCATATTTTTTCCTCCTTTTTTTATTCATCAGGAGAGATCTGCCTTCCCCGGTTCCGCTTCTGTAAAAGAGCCATAAAAAAAACTCTTTATCCCAAAAGATAAAAAGCTGTGCGAGCAGAATCATCTTCCGGGCAATCCCCGCTGGAATTGGCACCTTTTCTTTCGAATGGTTGCCGCGGATTCACAGGGCCAGTCCCTCCTCCGCTCTTGATGAACGTTTATGAAAATGTATCATTATATTAGCACGCTTCCCAAACCCTGTCAATCCTGTATACGTTTTAGAACAGTTCTGCTCCTATTTTATTCTATACTCAAGGATTGCATTTCTCCACAGCAGGGGGTATGATAAGAGACACTGCCGGAGAACTCACAGGGCAGGCCGCTGGTTATGGGTCTGCCTTTTCTGCGTCTGTACCGGATGATTTTTTGGGAAGAGGACTGTGATGGATGATGAAAAATTTCAGAAAAGCGCTGCTCACGGCAATTCTTCTGCTGTCTGCCTGTATGGCCGGCGGGGAGACCGCCGGCGCGGTTAACTGGTACTGGGTTGAATCCAGCGCCGACTACAGTCTGTATATTGATACGGACACGGTCAAGCGGAACAACGGCTATGTCAAGGTATGGTCCAAGTATACCTATTCAGACGGCCATTTTGACATGGTCCAGTATCTGTTTAACACCGGTTATCAGCGTTCCGCCATTATGAATGCCGCTACGTATGACAAAGACGGCAATCAGACATCGGTATTTACCCCGTCTGTCAACAACTACAAATGGGATCCTGTAATTCCCGGATCAGCTATTGGAGATATCTACGCTCTTCTGTAAAATATCCCGGCCGCAAAAAAAGACAGTCCTCGGAGAACTGTCTTTTTTTGTGCATCCGGATCAGGACAGGGCTGATCCCAGATTTCTGTCCGCCGGACAGCCTGAAATCTGTTTTACAGTTTCTGTACAGGACAAAATTTTCCCGTTACTGACCTGAAAAAGGGCCATGACTTCAAAAGAGACCGCCGTTTGGTCCTGTCTGCAGACATCTGCGCGGTGCCGGGAAAAAACAGCTTCTCCCATACTTTCCAGACGGAGAAAATGTATTTTTATGGAACAGCACTGTTTCTGCAGCGCCTGTATGTGATCTGTCAGAGCCCGTCTGTCCATGGCGTGTCCGTCCGTTATCTGTATATAGGATTCTGACATAAAAGACGGGACTGTTTCATTGGGCGCCCCCTGCAGGGAAAGAATAGATGTCAGCGCTTTTTCCACAATCTGTGCCGGGGAAACGGTTCTGTCCTGCCCAAAAAGACGGATGAAACGGTCCATATCCGCATGGGCCCGGAGAAATGCATCCATTTTTTCGACGGTCAGGCTATCCTGATACAGAGGAAGCCTCCCGATAACGGGAACCCCTGTGATACGCTCCATATCGGACGCCGATGCATCCAGAACCTCCGGACGGAGCGCATCCGCCCCGTTGATCAGTATAGCCCGGACAGACGCCCCCCGCCCTGCCGCATAGCCGGCCGAACGGGCCGCTTCATCAGTCATGCCTCCGCCGGCACGCACAACGAGGAGTACAGGACAGCTTTTCCTCCGGCAGAAATCAGCGGCTGTATACCCGGCTCCCAGTTCTGTGCCCAGTCCGCCTGTTCCGTCAATCAGAGACCACATGCAGGACCGGGCCGAACGGTCTGCGCAGGCTTCCATGACGGCGGTCTCCACAGAAAGGCCCTCCGCTGCCGCCGCGGGAACCGGATCCATATCATTCACACAGATATACGGGCATAATTCGTGAATCCGGTCCACCGGAATCCCTGCTGTTTTCATGAGAAATTCCATATCTCCCGAGGTCCATTCTCCCTTTTCATTCCACTGGGCCCCCGTATCAATGAGCTTGACCGGCTCTGCGGTTTTTCCGCTGCGCCTAAGCAGGGATGCCAGGAGCGCCGTTACAAAGGTTTTGCCTCCTGCCGAAGCCGATGCAATATAGATCTGTCCCATCGTCTGTCTCCTTTCTTTTAATGATGCACCCGGAATGTAATGGTCGTGACCACTACATTCTCCCGTCTGATCAGGAGTGTGCGGAGCACCAGTCCCGTCTGGTTATGAAGCAGACGGTGCCACCACCGTTCCGTACGCACCTCCGGTATCAGTACAGTCACACAGTCATCAGGGGCCTGTTTATCCGCTGTTTTCTGGACAAAGTCCAGCAGGGGCTGGATCACCAGCCGGTAAGGAGAATAGAGCGTCACCAGTTCCAGTTCCGGATCTCTGCCCGACCATACCGCTGCCACAGCCCGGGCTGTTTCTTCATTCTCCGCAATGTGGACGGCAATGATTTCATCCCCGATTTTACGGGCATAGCGCAGGGCTTTCACGGCACTCCTCGTGGGATAGGAAATAGGAACAATCACGCAGTTCTTCCGGATGGGATGATCCATATAGGACAGCGGTTCATCTGCAGAAAGAACCAGTTCTTTTCCCATCTCTACATAATGGACCCGGATTTTCCGGAACCCCATAACCATCAGAGGCACAAACAGGAGAACAATCCAGGCTCCGTCCAGAAACTTGGTCACGGTCAGGATGATCACCACCACGCCTGTGATCAACGCCCCGAAGGCATTGACCGCCAGCCGCCATTTCCAGTTTTCTCCCTGCTGCCGCCTCCAGTGAACAACCATGCCGCACTGGGCAATGGTAAAGGAAATAAATACGCCCACGGAATAGAGGGCGATAAGGCTTTCCATATCTCCGTCAAAGACAATCAGCAGCAGCGCCGAGGCCGCCGTCAGGAGAAGAATGCCGTTGGAATAGCTGAGCCGTTCGCCCCGTTCGCCCAGGTACCGGGGAAGGTATCCGTCCCTGGCCATCAGAGACATAAGGGGAGGCAGTCCGTTATAGGCTGTATTGGCCGCCAGAAAAAGAATCAGCATGGTCACCATCTGGATATAGTAGTACAGAGCGCCCCGCCCCACGGTTTCTTCTGTCAGCTGGGACATCATCGTCACACCGGGAACAGGCAGGATATGATGATGGAGAATCAGGAATGAAATGCCGCACAGCATGACGGCCAGAAGCCCTGACATCCAGTAGGTCGTAATAACGGCATTGCGGCTCTGCGGTTTTTTAAAGGTGGGCACTCCGTTGGCAATGGCTTCAATCCCTGTCATGGAACTGCACCCGTTGGCAAAGGCGCGGAGAATCAGGAAAAAGATCAGCCAGTTCATTCCCTGTTTCTCCTCGGAGACCGCAGGGATCACCGGCGCCGTTCCGGCCCAGGTCTGGTACAGTCCCAGCCCGATCACCCCCAGAATGCCCCCGACAAATAGATAGGTGGGAAACACAAAGGCTTTGGCCGATTCACTGACCCCCCGCAGATTAATCAGCATGAGCACCCCGATCAGGACTGCCAGATCAATCAGCAGCCGGTGGGGAATCAAAGCGGGAAAAGCCGATGTAAGGGCTTCCGTTCCGGATGTGATGCTGACAGCCACCGTCAGTGTATAGTCTGAAAAAAGAGCCGCTCCTGCCGCCAGGGCGGGCAGTTCCCCCAGGTTCTCTTTGGCTACCGAATAAGCCCCGCCCCCGCCGGGATTGGCTTTCGCCACCTGGGTATAGGATATGGTCACCGCTGCCAGCAGTGCCAGAATCGGAATCAGGGCATACAAAAAATATCCGTAGGTAATCAGGCCCGGCACCGCCAGGGCTAGGGCAATCTGCTCAGGTCCGTAGCTTACGGAAGATAAAGCGGAAGAAGAAAAAATTGCCAGCGCAGATGTTTTGGACAGATGCTGTCCCTGCGCCTCTTCACTTTTCAAAGGTCTTCCTATTAACAGTCTTTTTAACCGCATCATGTTGGCACACTTCTTTCTGAAGGTGTACGGCGTTTTTAAACAGCCTGACAGAAAAAGCCCTCCCTTATAAGGGATCCGTACGGGAAGAATACTGCCTCCTGAAACAGGTCTGCAGATTCCGTCTCTCTGTCCCGCACGGCCTCACGGAAGGGAGGCCTTCTATCCATGCTCCGCAAGGCGGAGACATGTCTTCCCTCCTATTATAAATCAGGCCGCAAAGTCCGGCAATCACCGTTTTTTCTTTAAAAAGGCCGCAAAAATGTGCCGGAAGAAAAATTCTTCCGGCACATTTTTGACCGCTTATTCCGCATCAGGATAGAGCACTGTGCGGCTGTGCGGTTTTCCCCATATTTCCTCTTCACTGAGCGTGGTTTCAATGATTTCCACCGGACATCCGTCAAGGAGAATCATGGCCGCCCGATAGCCGGGGAAAGGCTCATACAGCGGCATGATCACCTGTTTTCCTTCCAGATATCCTTTTATGTCATCTGTCACGAAAGCTATATGAACCTGATTTTGTATGGCCGGGTGCAGAGGGCACCTGGGCCCGAACCGGTGGAACTGGATATGGATATCCCCGTTTATCCCGTCCGATGTATACATATCAAAAGGTCCGCTGTACCGCTCTCCCGGCCGCGGTTCTGTTACGGGAACCCCCATGTGATGGAACCGCAGTACCGTCTCTGAGTGATTCATAATCCGCCTTTCCGGAGACTCTGTCAGAATACGTCCTTCACCACAATGGTCTGTTCACGGGAAGGGCCGACGCTGACGATGCCCACGGGCACGCCGATCAGTTCCGAAACAGCTTCCAGATAGTTTCTTGCTTTTTCAGGCAGTTCACTGTAGGATCGGATATCGCTGATGGCTGTTTTCCATCCCGGGAAGGTGCGGTACACAGGGGTTACTTTTTCCAGCAGATTCAGATCCGCCGGATATTCTTCAAGGGGCTTTCCTTCATATTCATAGCCTGTGCATACCTGAATTTCATCCATGTCATCCAGCACATCCAGACGGGTCACTGCCAGATAATCAAAGCTGTTCAGCGCCGCCGCATAGCGTACCGCCCGGGTATCCAGCCAGCCCACACGGCGCGGGCGGCCTGTGACCGTCCCGTATTCATGGGCTGTGCTGCGGATATGTTCTCCTGTCTCATTGAGAAGCTCTGTCGGAAACGGTCCCTGGCCCACACGTGTGCTGTATGCCTTGACCACACCGTAGATATTCTGCATCATGTGCGGTCCAATGCCGGCCCCGATGCAGGCGCCGCCGGCGGTGGGATGAGAACTGGTCACAAAGGGATAGGTGCCGTTGTCGCAGTCCAGCATAGAGGCCTGGGCCCCTTCGAACAGAACCCGCTTACCCTCGGCCACCAGCTTCTGCACAGTATAGTTCGTATCACATACATAGGGCCGGAGAATGTCCGCATAGCGGAGATAGTTGCTCAGCATGGCTTTATAGTCAAAGCCTTCCGCACCGTAAAGTCTTTCCAGAATCTTGTTCTTCTGCTCCAAATTGGATTTCAGTTTTTCCGCAAATACTTTTTTATCCATGAGGTCGCACATACGGATGCCGATACGGTTGATTTTGTCTGCATAGCAGGGTCCGATGCCGTTCTTTGTCGTACCGATTTTCTGACTTCCCTTGCCTGATTCCTCCACTTCATCCAGACGGACGTGATAGGGGAACACCACATGGGCACGGGTTGAGATCTGCAGATGCTCCGCATCGATCCCGGCCGCTTCCAGCCGTCTCATCTCTTCAATCAGGCTTTTGGGGTCAATCACAACACC
>DIDD01000068.1:0-3000 GCA_002417965.1 Veillonellaceae bacterium UBA5809 | reverse complement strand
ACCATAGCTGTTGACATGCTTTTTCCTCCTCCTGCACGGGCAGGACCTCTATCATAATCCGAAACGGGCAAAAATTTCATCCACATGGGTCAGCATCGCCTTCGGATCAAAGCAGGCTTTGATTTCCTCCGGAGTCAGATACTTTCTCACATCCTCATCTCTGCACAGATTTTCGTAAAAATCTTCTCCCTGAAGCCAGCGCTTCATGGCATTTCTCTGCACCCAGCGGTATGCGGTATCCCGGTACGCCCCTTTGGACACCAGGGCCAGCAGTACACGGGGACTGTAGATCAGTCCTCCCGTCATATTCAGATCCGCCATCATTTTGTCCGGATATACCAGGAGTTTATCGATAATTGATGTAAACTGGCTGAGGATATAATCCAGCGCCGTGGTGGCATCGGGCAGCATGACTCTTTCCACGGATGAATGGGAAATATCCCGTTCGTGCCAGAGAGGCACATCATCCAGGGCCGGGATAGAATAGCCCCGGATCAGCCGGGCCAGACCGCAGACACGCTCGCTGCGGACAGGATTTCTCTTATGGGGCATGGCTGATGAGCCCTTTTGTTTCGGACTGAAATATTCTTCCGCCTCCCGTACTTCCGTCCGCTGGAGATGACGGATTTCCGTGGCAAATTTTTCCAGAGAAGCCGCAATCACAGCGAGGGTCGTCATATATTCGGCATGGCGGTCACGCTGGATGACCTGTGTGGAGATACGGGCCGGCTTCAGTCCCAGTTTTCCGCACACATATTTTTCCACAAAGGGATCAATATCGGCATAAGTGCCGACAGCCCCCGACAGCTTGCCTACGGAAATAATCTCCCGGGCCCGTTTCATACGTTCTATATTGCGCAGCGTTTCATCATACCAGAGAAGAAGCTTGAGTCCAAAGGTCGTCGGCTCCGCATGAACTCCGTGGGTCCGTCCCACTGTCGGCGTATGCTTGAATTCCACAGCCCTTCTTTTCAGGACTTCCGCCAGTTTTTCCAGATCTTCCACCAGAATGTCCGACGCCTGCTTCAGCATCAGGCAAAGTCCGGTGTCTTTGACATCCGTAGAGGTCAGTCCCATATGGATATACTTGGCGTCATCCCCTACAAATTCACCTACTGATGTCAAAAAGGCAATGATGTCATGATTGACCTCCGCATCAATCTCATGAATTCTGTCCACATCAAAATCCGCTTTTTCACGGATGACATCCACCGCTTCTTTCGGAATGCGTCCCAGTTCGGCATTGGCTTCACAGGCACGGATTTCCACATCCAGCATGGTCTGCCATTCATTTCTCTCTTCCCAGATTTTTTTCATGGCAGGACGTGTATATCTTGGAATCATGTCAAATCTCCCTTCGGTTTTCCCTCACGGCCGCAGATTTCGCGGCCCACAACAACCCCCGCCGCCGAGGCCTGGGCCAGGCCCCGGGTAATGCCCGCACCGTCGCCGATGGCAAAGAAGTCAGGCACTTCCGTTTCAAGACGGGGCGACAGCCGGATGCGGGATGAATAAAACTTCACTTCCACTCCGTACAGCAGAGTATGTCTTGAATTGGTCCCCGGCGCCACTCTGTCCAGGGCCTCAAACATTTCCATAATGTCCTTCAGAAACCGGTACGGCAGCACCAGGGAGAGATCCCCCGGCGTGGCCGACGGCATGGTGGGATGCACCAGTCCCCGGCGGATCCGTTCTTCCGTAGAGCGCCGCCCGTCCCGCAGATCTCCCAGGCGCTGCACAATCGGTCCGCCGCCCAGCATATTTGCCAGAGACGCAATATATTTCCCGTAGGCAATCGGTTCGTTGAACGGCCGGGTAAACTGCTTGGACACCAGAATCGCGAAATTGGTATTGCCGCTCTTCCGGTGCGCATAGCTGTGCCCGTTCACCGTCATGAGCCCGTCATTATTTTCCGTAACTACAAATCCATAGGGATTCATGCAGAAGGTTCTCACCCTGTCATCAAACGAACGGCTGTAATAGACCAGTTTTGATTCATAGCAAATCTTTGTAATCGGTTCATAGATCTCTGCCGGAGTCTCTACCCTGACTCCGATATCCACAGCATTGGAGCTCATATCCAGATGCAGTTTTTCTGCCTGCCTGACAAACCATTCCGCGCCTTCCCGCCCGGGGGCCGCCACCAGATATTTGCTGTGATAAGCCACACCGTCAATCATCACGCCCAGAGGCTTTCCTTTTTCCGCCAGAATTTCATCCACTGCCGTATCACAGCGGACTTCCACATTGGCCGGAAGGGCATCTCTCATATTGGTCAGAATTTCCGCATTCACATCCGTTCCCAGATGTCTGATGCGGGCCGGGACCAGCGCCAGATCCGCCGCCGCAGCACGCCTTTTCAGTTCATGAATCTGATCGGCATACTCGTCACCGTAGACTTTTCTGTCAGCGCCGCCGAACCTGCAGTATATTTTATCCACATAGGAAATCAGCTGGGCCAATTCCCCTTTATTCATATAATCATCCAGATTTCCGCCGTATTCTGTAGTCAGCGTCAGCTTTCCGTCAGAAAAAGCACCGGCGCCGCCCCAGCCTGACACGATATTCTTCCGTCTGTCTGCAGCCGGTGCGGAACGGTCACTGTTCAGCGCCGCCCGTTCGCGGATATCATGTCCCCGCTCGACGATCAGAATGGATGCGCCTGTATCCGCCAGCTCCAGGGCCGTAAAGATACCTGCAGGGCCTGCTCCGATAATAATGACATCATATGTGTTGGACAATCTGCCTCATCCCATTTCATAAAAAAACTCAAAAACCCGGGGGCTTTTGAGTACGTCGGAAAAATATTCCCTTTCAATCATACAAAAATACATAGACAGTGTCAATGAAAAAGCGCCATTCCCATGGAAGCTTCAGAAATTTCAAAGTGTTTATTCCCGAATTACCGCTTTATCGAAGCAAAGAAAATCTCAAACCTTTGTTTTTATATGTCCCTGAAAGCTTCTATCAGTTCTTTTGATGGAGTAAAATAGAGTTCGC
>DIDD01000008.1 GCA_002417965.1 Veillonellaceae bacterium UBA5809 | reverse complement strand
CCCAATATTCAGAATGTTCTTCGATAAAAAAGACCGGAATCAAATATTTATCCTGCATGTATATAATAATGGGGACTGTCACTAAATATAAAACTGACGGAAGAAGAACCGGATCCAAACTGCCTGCCAGCATATTCCAGTAACCAAAACGAAATACTATCCACAGCCATATCTCCATTTCCCAGATATAGCATTCTATAAAAAACAAATGAAACAAAAGTTTGGAAAGAAGAATGCGGCGGGATGCCCAAAGCACTGCAAATCCGAACATCACGGTAAAAAAGACTCTGAAATCTGTCCATCTGGCATGCCAGAATGTGGGAGAATTCATAAAGAAACTCCCAATAACCCAGAGAAGAACTATCCCTCCCGCCATAATCATCCAGACCTTTCGGTCCAGTTTTCCATCCCGGAGATACAGGGGTCGGAGAAGAATATATATAAAAACGGCAAACTGCATTAATTCCAGCCGCAGCCCATAAAGTTCAGTCATCCATGATCAGTCCCGGCCATTTTTTTAAACACGTAGTCTGCATATGCCTGCCGTATTGCCCTGTGATCAGCTTTTTTAATAGGCACATACTCGCCGTTTTCCATAAGAAATCCCAATTTTTCAATGCCCTTAATACGGTCCATGTTCACCATGCAGTTTCTGTTGCAATAGAGAAATCTTGGATCCTTCAGCATAGTTTCCAGTTCATCAAAATACATTTTACTCCGAATAATATCACTGTCTGTATGAATCTGCACATAGTGATTATGATAATCCGCGTACAGGATTTCCCGGCACATAACCCGCACATGCATGCGGCTTGATTTAAGTTCAATGTAGGAGGCATCAATATTCAAGCTCTTTACACACCGTTCCATAGTTTCAGCAAACTGGTCATATGTATAGGGCTTGATGAAGTAATCAAAGGCCTGCACCCGGTAACTGCGGACAGCAAAATCATCACTGACGGTTAAAAAGATCAGACGGCATTCCTGATTGTGGTGCCGGATACACTGGGCTGTTTCAAATCCATTAATACCTTCCATGCATATATCAAGAAGGGCAATATCAAATCCGAAATCCTTCCGCCGCAGAAACTCACTTCCTGAAGAAAAAACGGCCAGCTCATACTTCATCTGATGCTCTTTAAAAAATCGTTCAATACACTCGCAGACATACTTCTGCTCAGATATCGTATCATCAACTACAGCAATACGCATAAGCTTCTCCTTTCAAAATTCATCCCGTTATGAATATTCCATAAAACTAAATAATTTTCTTTTCTTGTATATTTATTTTAATACAAAACAGGCTCTTGCAATCAGTTGAATACAGCGTCGTTTCAGTATCAACTGTACCATTTTAGTATGGATTCCATATATAATTCATTTCGGAAGAACTTGGAGATCTGACTGATTTTTCGCCAGTGAAGAAAGTATTCCCGCCTTCAATTCTATGATGTAAATCTTTTTTCTCTTTACAGTAATTATATCATATTTTAAAAAAATATAACTAAAAAATCAGCGGATATCCGCCACTCTCATGCACTCTTCCTCTGTCAATATATGAAGTGCCACAGGAAGTGATCTAAGAACAGACAGTACTTCATCTCTTGTATCTGGAACAGCACGGATTTTCACCAGTGCTTTCCTGGGATCTATAGTTGTTAAGACTCCCAGATATTCATAGCCTTCCAAAATTCTGTTGACATAATTCACATCACCAGGAAGCAGTTCTACATAGATATCACTTGACATGACTGTTTTTCCTCCTCAGAATCGTATCTTCAGGCAGTTCTTCTTCACACCGCAATGCCACGTGCTGCAGCGGATGAGGCGCTGCCGTTATAAAGAGTCCTTCCTGATCCTTCATTTCCTGAATAAACAGGGAATAAACGGTCCCGTCAGGACAGAGACACTCCAGTGTCTCTCCTACAGCGAAACGGTTTCTCTGCTCTACCCACAGATAATGTCTGTTCCTGTCATAAGAAAGCACTCTTGCCACAAAATCATAGGTCTGGACAGGTTGTGAACGGCTATATTCCTGCCCTTCCCCGCCGGGGCGTCCGAATGCAAATCCAGTTGTATAAGGTCTATGAGATACAGATTCCAATTCCGCTCTCCACTCAGGACGGATATGAAAACAGCTGCCTTCTGCATAAAAGGCATCCAATGCTCTTCGGTATACAGAGACAACAGCTGCCGCATAATACACACTTTTCATGCGTCCCTCAATCTTCAGGCTGGAAACGCCGGCATGCTGCAGTTCCGGAAGATAGTCAAGGAGGCATAAATCTTTACTGTTAAATAAATAGGTTCCGTTTTCGTCTTCGGCAATCGGCCAGTACTGTCCCGGACGGCTTTCTTCCATAACGGTATAGCGGAAACGGCATGCCTGTATGCATTCTCCCCGGTTGGAATCCCTCTGTCCTTCTGTAAAATAATTTGACAGAAGGCACCGGCCCGACCAGGATATGCACATGGCTCCGTGGATAAACACTTCCGTTTCCATCTCCGCTTTGTCATGGATTTCCTGAATCTCATCCAGAGACAGCTCACGGGCCAGCACCACACGGGATGCGCCCATATTCTTCCATGCCCTGGCAGTGCGCCAATTGGAGGTGCTGGCCTGCGTACTGACATGGATATTCAGATCCGGACACCACTCACGCACCGCTGAAAAAATCCCCAAGTCTGATATGATGACTGCATCTGCTCCTATATCCCTGATATACTTGATATAAGGCTCAAGTCTTTCCAGATCGCTGTTACGGGGTATAATATTCACAGTTATATAAACTTTTTTCCCCTGGCTGTGTGTAAACTCCACAGCTTCCCGCAGTTCTCCGTCAGAAAAGTTTCCGCCAAACGCACGCAGCCCAAAAGACTGGCCTGCCAAATAAACGGCATCAGCCCCGTAACGAAGCGCCATTCTTAATTTTTCCATATTCCCGGCCGGTGCCAAAAGTTCCATTTTTCTCATTCTGTTTTTTTCCTCCAGGCAATCATCATTCCATCTCCATCCGGATATATGTCTGTTTCATAATTTTCCTTCATGTATGCCACATAAGCACGCATACGTACTGCAATAGTGCGGAATCTACGCGGAACCTGCAGGGTTCCTTCGACCCACCCCCGGAAAAGCACGTTGTCGGCAGCTGTTACCGCTCTTGCGGACAGCAGCGGTTCAACTGCTTTCATGTGGCGCAGATACTGACCTTTAGGCCCGTCCAGATAAAGGAAATCATAAGGTCCCTGCATCTGCGGAATGGTATGGGCCGCGTCTCCCGCAATGCAGCGTATACGGTCCTGGCATCCTGCTTCTTTTATATATTCACGGGCTTTTTCAGCTCTGTCCTGATCCAGTTCCAGCGTATCTATGCAGGCCCAGGGACACCATTCAGCCATAAGAAGTGCCGAATATCCCCATGCCGTACCTATTTCTAAAATTTTATTAGGTTTTGCCTGTTCCAGTGCTTTCTTTAGGATTTGTCTTTCTGTCTTCCGTATAATAGGAATGTGCTCCATGAGCGCTTTTTCTTCCAGTTCCTCAAGAATGCTATGATTGTGTCTGTCCGTATATTTCATGAATATGTGCCTGATGCTCCCCATAAGTTCTGGAAAAAATATGATGCCCGTTTTTATCGGCTACGTAATATAGATAAGGTCCCGGTTCCGCTTTCAGCACTGCTAAAAGGGAATCTTTCCCCGGGCTGGCAATCGGACCGGGAGGAAGCCCCTTCCTAAGATATGTGTTATAAGGAGACGGAATCTGCGTATCTGCCCGGGACAGCTCTTCTTTTGGCTCTCCCAGCACATATTGGACCGTTGCATCAATCTGCAGCGGCATTCCCTCCTGAAGTCTTCTCAATATGACGGCGGCAATAGGTACTCTGTCCTCCGGCCATTTTGCCTCTTTCTCCACCATAGAGGCCAGTGTAACCAGTTCATGAATGGACAAACCCTTAGCCTGTGCTTTTTCACGGATATCCTGCGTCAATATGTCATCCATCCGGCGGTACATCAGATCACAGATCTGCCGTGCCGTATAATCCACAGGAATATCATAGGTATCAGGAAATAAAAAGCCTTCTCCTTTGACTGATGCTGCCTCCGGACCGTACATATAAGGCATAGGGGCATAAGAGGCTGCTGTTGCCAAAAATGTTTTTCCTGCGGGAAGTCCCGCTTTTGTCAGTATAGAAGCAATCTGCGCAGCGTCTGATCCTTCGGGAATCATAACTGTGCGGAAATCATTTTGTCCTTTTTCTAATGCAGTCAATGCTTCTTTTACAGTCATTCCTTCGGGAAGCCTGTAATGTCCGCTTTTGAGAGAACGTCCGTCCCCCGTTAACGTCAGTGCCGCCCGGAATACAGCTGGACTTGTAATGACCTTTTTCTGAAGAAGAAGATCTGCAATTTCACTGCCGGTCATTTCCTTTTTTATTTCCAAACGGACTGTGCCGTAACCTTCAGAATGCTGCAGCGCATAGGCATACCATGCTCCGCCGGCCAAAAATGCTGCTCCGGCAATGACCGCCGTACCGGTCATTGCCGCTTTTTTTTCTTTACGGTTTAAACATCTCCACACTCCTCGGATATGTCCTGTGATTTTTTCAGCACGGTCTTGGATCATCTTCCATATTTCCTTCACAAATACACCTCTTGATTGCAATGATCATTGAATTATTATACCATAGTCAAATAGACGGTTATAAAAGGAGTCTGATCATATGATTTTGCATATTGGATTAAAAGGTACCTGCACACAGATCATAGAAGATGCTCATACGGCAGCTTCTATAGGAAGCGGATCGCTTCCTGTCTGCGCCACACCGGTTATCTGTGCATTAATGGAGCATGCCGCAGTCAATTCGGTC
>DIDD01000108.1:600-5010 GCA_002417965.1 Veillonellaceae bacterium UBA5809 | reverse complement strand
AGGAAACGGCCGCCGTCTACAGGAAGTCCGTCTTCCCGCGGCTGGGTTCCGATCTGCAGGCCCACGCCTTTGAAGCCGCCGTCATAGGTATAACCGGTGACGCCCATTTTGACAGGGAACTGGCCCAATACCGCCGCGACTTTTGCACGGGGGGTGTAGTAGGCGAAGAGACGGTTTAATGTGGTCTGGCTGTCCTGTTCTCCGTTGACTCCGGTGAGAGATTTTCCGGCCATGCCCATGAGAGTCTGGAACTGGGTTACAATGTGCAGCTTATCATTTACCTCGGAAATGGTGTTGATCCGGAGGCGGGCGCCGTATTCACCGTCTTTGCTGGAGCTGGATTTCCGGATATCGTCGTAGCGGTCCATGTAATGGACGCGTAATTCGCCGATAATCCGTGTATTCCCTACTTTGTTCTCCAGGGCGGACACACGGACGCCGAGCTGTTTCAGTTCATCAGCATAAGCGGATGCCAGCTGTTCGACCTGGGCTTTCTGTTCACTGTTCAGCTGATCTTCACGGGCCATGAGGCGGGCGATGATCTGGGCCATCTCATAACGGGTGATGTTCTGCTGTCCTTTAAAGGTTCCGTCAGGATAACCTTCTACAACGCCTTCCTGGGATAACCGGGACACGGACTGGTAAGCCCAGTCGCTGCTGGACACATCAGTGAAGGGATTGGCGGCAGAGACTGTCACGGCAGCTCCGGACAGAAAAGCGGCGAGGAGCATTTTTTTATATAGATGCTTCATGGGTATTAATATCTTCCTTTCTGGCAGAACGTATGTTTTTATGCATTCTCATTTAGAGAAGATTTTTTCATACATTTGATTAATTTTTTATAACAAAATTACGATTCATTATAGCGCATTACGAAGGATGAAGTCAATTATAGCAAGGATTATGACCAAAATCAGTAAATGAAAACAGAAATGGAATCAATGTTTGAATTATTTGCACGGCGTTTTTGCTTTCCGGAATGTAAAAATCCCCCCGGAAATGATTCAGGAGGGATTGCCGCCGTTTCTCTGTCCGGCGGATATGTTTCCGGATCAGCGGGATTCATGCTGAAAGAGCCGGGACAGAGCCGGCACTGTTTTCAGCAGAAAGACAGCGATCACTGTGCCGGCGCCGCAGGATACGGAGAAGACCGATACATAGAAAAAAGCGCCGGCAGAGGAGTTCAGAACCCAGGAGGCAATGGGGTAGGATACCAGTCCGCCGATCAGGGAGGTTCCTACGAATTCACCGGCCGCCGCGGCCCAGATGCTGCGGGTGTGTTTATAGAGGATTCCAGAGAGGAAAGCACCGATCATGGACCCGGGAAAGGCAAGAATGGTTCCGCTGCCCATGAGGTTGCGGAGAAGAGATGACGTGAAGGCGGCGCCTACGGAATATCTCGTTCCCAGCAGTACGGAGAGGAAGATATTCATCATATGCTGCAGGGGGAATGCACGGGAAACTCCCAGAGGAACGGAAAACAGGGGGGACAGGAAAACGACGGCGGCCGCCATCAGGGCAGCTGCTGTCCACGCACGAAGGGGTGAACGGAAAAGGGATGCATGATTCAATGTATTCATAAAAGACCTCCCGGTGAAATAAAAACGTCCCCCCAGTCAATCAGGAGACGTCTTTTTCTTTTATTATATCAAATTTCTTTCTGTCCGTCTTCCCGGATACGGTCCGGGATACAGGCGGCCAGTATACAGCTTATGATGAAACCGGCGGCAAAGAAGGGAATCCACGTCAGTCCAAACTGGTTCAGGGGAATTGATTTCATCCACAGGTCAATGGGCCCCAAATCCATTTTAGCTGTATGAAGGCCGTCATACAGGGCAGGAATGAAAGTGAATAATGTTGTTATTCCGTATACCAGACGCCGGCTGTGGAAGAGATGGTCCAAAAAGGTGAGAAGAATCAGGGCCACTGTCAGAGGATAAAGGAACATCAGCACGGGAATGGCGGCGACAATAATCGTAGTCAGTCCGAAAAGGGCAACCAGGAATGAGACAACGGAGAAGACGGTTACCCACATGGTATGGGAAATTCCCGGAAGGAGTTCGGAAAAGTAGGCGGCGCAGGAAGAGACCAGTCCGATGCTGGTTGTAATGCATGCCAGAAATACGATGGCTGCCAGCAGCAGGGAACCAAACTGTCCGAAGTAGAAATAAGCGGCCTTGGCAAGTACAGGCGCGCCGTTTTCCTGAATGCCGATGACGGAGACAGATGAGGCGCCGATATTGCAGAGAAAAATATAGATGACAGCCATCCAGAAGGAGGCCACCAGGCCTGACCGGAGCGTTGCCAGGGCAATGTCTGTTTCTGTGCTGGCGCCGTATTGGCGGACAGCCTGCACGACCAGAATTCCGAAGACAAGGGAAGCCAGGGCATCCAGTGTATTATAGCCGTCCAGCACGCCCTGAAATAATGCCAGGGTAGGTGTGGCATAGGCAGAGCCCGGGGCCTGCCAGTCGCCCATCGGCAGAAGAAGTGAGCGGATGATCAAAATAGCCAGAAAAAAGAGAAAAGCAGGGGTGGCAATTTTTCCAATTCGGTAGACCAGTTTGGAAGGCGTCATGGAAAACCACCAGCATATGGCAAAATAAATAAAGGCGAATCCGTATAGGACTGTATCGTGCATGGCGGGGCTGATGAAAGGGACGATGGCCATTTCATAGGTTACTGTACCTGTACGGGGAATGGCAAAGCAGGGGCCTATGGTTAAATACAGGGCAACGGTGAAAATCAGACCATATAAGGGATGCACACGTCCTGCCAGTTCCTGAAGATTACGGCTGCCCGAATAGCACATGGCGACAATTCCCAGAAGAGGAAGCCCCACTCCGGTAATCAAGAATCCAATGGTGGCCCAGGGCACATTCCATCCGGCATTCTGGCCTAAAAATACGGGAAAAATAAGGTTTCCCGCACCGAAAAACAATTTGAACAGCATGAGACCGATGGCGACAAAAGAGTAGGATAGAAATTTATGCACCTGGAAGGCCTCCTTTCTTAAAAATATAGATATTCAGATCATTATGAATGAAAGGCATATGATTGTCAATATAAGTCATATATGCGTATTATGCAGAAAAAACATAGTCATTTCCGTAAAAAGGATATTTTATCATCAGGAATACGGCATAAATAGGGAAATGAAAGAGAATCATACGCAGAAACGGCCAAGATAGGGTTTTGGGGACAGATGAATATCAAAAATATTTGCGATGCTATGCCTTTTTGAAATGCATTAGTATGGGATGAATGATTATAGAATATATCAATACCGCTTTTCTATACTATGTTGATTCTGTTTGACTTTTGAAAAGAAATAGAATTATACTAAATAATAAAAATTAAAATTCTATGCGTTTAGGATAAGTTTCAGCCCGCTGGGGACGGAGGAGAAGACCATGGGGAAAATGGGAAAAAACAGGGTGTTTTTGTATTGGATTCTGGCGCTGATTATGACAGCTCTTATGCTTCCGGCATGGGGATGCGGAAAGGCGGGACAGTCAGGCGGGGAAAGCCGGAGCGGTACTTATGAGGTTACTGATGCATCGGGCAGTGTCCTCACTCTGCAGGGAAAACCCCAGAAAATTGTCTCACTGACAATCAGTACCGACGAAATTCTGACGGCTTTGGTGCCGCATAACCGTATTGCGGCCCTGAGCCGGCTGGCAGATGATCCGGGGGTTTCCAATATTGCGGGGCAGGTGCAGGATATCCAGGGACGTGTCAGCGGGAGTGATGCTGAAAAGCTGGCAGCGATCCGGCCTGATCTGGTTCTGGTGTCGGATTTCATGGACAAGGGTATGGTACAGTCCCTGAAGGATCTGGGACTGCCGGTTTATGTTTATAAAACTCCTCAAAGCACGGCAGATATTGAAGCGGTGATACGGAGCCTGGGGAAGGTTACGGGGGAAGAGAGAAAAGCAGATGAAATGGCAGACCGCATGCAGTCACAGCTGGACGCTCTGGCAAAAGCCACGGGAAATATTCCGGAGGCGCAGCGGAAGACAGTCCTTTATTATACGGGCAGCGGGATTTATGCCATGGGGCAGTCTTCTTTTCAGGATATCTGCCGTTATGCAGGGGTCCGTGATGTCACGGATTCGCTCCACCTGACACAGGCGGCGCCTCTTTCTGAAGAGACCGCTATCCAGCTGAATCCGGATGTAATTATTGTAGAGAATTGGAATTATGACGGAAAGCATGATGCCCGGGAGAAAGTGCAGGAGATTCTGGATCAGCCGGCTTATCAAAGTACATCAGCCGTACAGAATAAACAGGTTTTTTTGATTCCTGGCGCCCATATCCTGGCGCTGTCCCAGTATATTGTCAAAGCATCGGAAGATATTGTACGTGATGTATATCCGGAGCAGTTTCAGGTGTATGAGAAAGAGGAAG
>DIDD01000108.1:0-431 GCA_002417965.1 Veillonellaceae bacterium UBA5809 | reverse complement strand
ACTGCACTGGGAGGATTCACCGCTCTGGCGGAGGAGCCGGCAGAATACAGTCTTCAGCAAATGGTGGTCACAGCAACAAGGTATGAAAAGGCAGATCTGGACACACCGGCATCTACTACTGTGATTACGCAAAAAGAGTTAAAGGAAAAAGGATATAATACTGTTTTTGAGGCGATTGAGCATACACCGGGAGCATCCGCCTATGCCTATGCAACCGGAGGAGAGGGTTATGGCGGGATGTATGCCCGCATCAATTTAAGGGGATTTGATAAGGGCACGCTGGTTCTCGTCAACGGCATGCCGGTGAATTTAAAGAATTATAATTCGATTATTTCAGCCATTCCTGTATCGGCGGTGGATCATATTGAGATTGTCAGGGGATCTAATGCCGTTATGTATGGGACACAGGCTATCGGCGTCGTGATTAATAT
>DIDD01000089.1 GCA_002417965.1 Veillonellaceae bacterium UBA5809 | reverse complement strand
AAAAACGCCTCCGGTTCTGCGCGCCATGCGGAGTGACTCCTTCAGAACCCCCAGAAATTCCCCAGATACCGGGACCGGGCAGCGGCCCGCACTCCGGTTCACTGCTGATAATTCACTGAAAGGAAGAAACCGGCTGCACTGAATCTCTGTCCTTTGAAAAACTTGCCGCACAGCCTGAACTGCCCGGTCAGGAATTTTTTCTGAAGAAGCTACCGATAAAAATGTGCCCATGGATTCCATAGATTCTCTATAAGTCATCGGCATCCTGATCCGGCTCCTTCCTTTTTGCAATATTATGATATTGATTATCAATTTCATAAAAACATGTTCTTACTATACAAAGTAACTTTTTATTTGTCAAGGAATTTCTTCATTATTATTTCTTTTTGCTAATTGATTTTTATCAATGTATTTCGAATTTTATCGATTATAAATGAATCTATAAATAGATAAAATTATTTCTTTCAAATAAAACACATATCCTCAGTTTTCCTTATTCTTACTAAAAAAGAGATGATCCGATTTGATCATCCGTCTTTCGCGCCGTTTTCCGTTTCTTCTTTCTGAAGCAGGCTGTTCTCTCCTGTGGTATAGTGATAGTGAATAAAGAAATCCATTTCCCAAGGAGGAGATTGTTATGAATACAAAAAACCATGAAATTCTTGAAGCATTTCAATTCCGTTATGCCTGCAAGAAATTTAATGCCGGTAGGGAAATTCCAAAGGAAGACTTCCTCACCATTCTGGAAGCAGGCCGTCTGTCCCCCAGCTCATTTGGCTTTGAACCGTGGAAATTTCTCATCCTGAAAAACCAGACTTTAAAGGACCGTTTGTTCCCTGTAGCAGCAGGCGGACAGAACAGTCTGCGCGGTGCCAGCCTGTTCGTCATTTATCTGGCACGGAAAAAAATAGACCTTCTTCCGGAATCACCTTATATTTCCCGTATGATGAAAGATGTAGAAAAACTGCCTGATGCTGTCATTAAAGGAAAGAGAGACTTTTTCTCCCATTTCCAAAAAGACGATTTTGATCTTCTTGACGGTGAACGCCCCCTGTTTGACTGGGCCTGCAAGCAGACTTATATTGCCATGGCCAATATGATGACAGCCGCGGCACTGCTGAAAATTGATTCGTGCCCGATTGAAGGATTTAACCGTGCTGCAGCAGAAAAAATCTTGATTGACGAAGGCATTCTGGATCCTGTCCATTTCGGCATTTCCGTCATGGCAGGATTTGGATACCGTGATGAAGTCCAGCCTGTAAAAACACGTCTTCCCGCATCAGAAGTGATAGAGGAAATCTAAAAAATAAAAGAGGGTCTTCCATGCAGACTGCTGCATGGAAGACCCTCTTTTTATTTAAAAATATCAGGACAGAAAAGACAGCGCCTTTTTTTCAAAAGGAATTATTTCCGATTCTCTTCCTGATTCTATTTTTTCTGCCCATTCCGGATCTGCCAGCAGTGCCCGTCCCACAGCGGCCAGATCGAACTCATGATTTTCCATTCTTTGAATCAGGGGATCCAGACTGGCCTGGCCGGCTCCGGAACCCTTTTCAAAGAGATCTGTAAACACCGTATCCAGTCCCACTGATCCCACGGTAATAGAAGGTTTTCCCGTTAGTTTTCTGGCCCACCCCGCCAGATTTAATGACGATCCTTCAAATTCCGGCTCCCAATAACGGCGGGTAGATGCATGAAAGATATCCACGCCGGCCTCCGTCAGCGGAGCCAGGAGCCGCTGAAGCTCTTCCGGCGTTTCTGCCAGTCTTGCATCATAATGGTTCTCTTTCCATTGAGAAAAACGGAAAATGATGGGAAAATCATCACCTGCCGATTTTCTGCATGCTTTGATAATATCAGCCGCAAAGCGTGTCCGCTTTTCCAGCGTGCCCCCATATTCATCGGTTCTCCTGTTAGTCTGATCCCATAAAAACTCATCGATCAGATATCCATGGGCCCCATGGATTTCAATACCGTCAAACCCCAGTTTTCTGGCCTCACCGGCCGCCTCTCCAAAAGCGTGGATAATCTGTTCAATTTCTTCATGAGTCATGGGCCGGGTCACTGTTTCCAGTGTTTTTTCATCAATTCCTGACGGCCCGACAGGATCCGTTTGAGGATTCGGATTGGAAGCGTCTCCTTTCTTGCGGGACATGCCCACATGCCAGAGCTGGGGCATAATTTTACCGCCCGCCTGATGAACCGCTTCCACTGTTTTCTTCCAGCCTTGCAACGACTTTTCTCCATAAAACAAAGGCCAGGAGGGACTGCACGCTGCCGCCGGATGACGGACCAGCGTCCCCTCCGTGATAATCAGTCCCACTCCATGAGCTGCACGCCTTGCATAGTAAGCGGCCACATCATCTCCCGGTACTCCCTCCGGTGAAAATCCTCTTGTCATCGGTGCCATGACAATCCTGTTTTTCAGAGACAGCCTGCCCAGTACAACCGGCTGAAACAAAATACTTTTTCTGTATGTTTTATTCATAATAACCCTCCTGTCAGTTTTTTTATCAGTACGGACGTAACTTTTGCATTATTTAGACTCAGTCAATGAATCCTCTCTGTTTTTTTCCTCTCTTCACGGACTATTTTCTTTCTGCCCTGTCTGCGAAATCAGTAAAAAATCGCTTCATTTCCTCATGCTCTCTCCATAGATTTTCAGGGTGCCATTGGACAGCAACAATCTGTTCTGAACCATTGGATTCAATACCCTCCACTACTCCGTCAGGACTCCGGGCTGTAATTTTGAGACCATTCCCCAATTTTTTAACACCTTCTCTATGCCGGGAATTAACAAAAGCCTGCCTTCCAAAAATACGGCCCAGAACACTATTTTCTTCAATAGAAACCGAATGCGTCGGAACATCTCCCGGCGTTTTCTGTGCATGCTGAATAAAAGTACCCTCCCGTTCTGACTGCAGATTCTGGTACAGTGATCCTCCCATGGCTACATTAATTACCTGCAGTCCCCGGCAGATCCCCAGAACCGGTTTCCCCGCACGGCAGGCCGCCCGGATCAGCGACAGTTCAAAAATGTCTCTTTTATCATAAGTAACGCCGATATCCCACCGGGGCTCTTCTCCATAAAAACGGGGCGCCATATTCGGCCCGCCCGGAATAACAAGCACATCAAACATATCTATATAATCTGTTCCCGATGCTTCTTCTGTATAAGGAAGAATAACCGAAATCATTCCTGCATTTGCTAAAGCATCGATCAGAGGTCTGGGAGCGAAAGGCGCTCTGATCTGATTGATTACTCCCGTTGTTTCCAGAAATGTATCCGCTGATATGGCCGCCCTGATCTTTTTCATGAAAAATGCCCTCCGTCATATTCATTCAATAATTCCTGCATTCTGTTGACTGTCCAGAAAATTCTTGCCTCTGATTCTTTTTTCATAATCATAAGAAAAAACTGCCAAAGTGTAAAGAGAATTCACCAGAAATACAGAAAAGCCGGATATTTCTTAAAGATATCCGGCTTTTCTGTATCCGTTTACAGGGGAAGGTCTGTCACGAACTCACCAATATGTTCATTAATCACCCTGGCCATCATCTGTTTGGCACGCCAATTGCCATGCAGTCCGTCCGCCGCCAGATCATAAGGCAGTTCGCTGTAATCGGCAAAGGCGGCTGCTGTATCAATATGGGGCTGTGTGCGGATAAACTCATTGACGGCCGCCAGATGAGCCTGCCAGTCACCGTAAGTATCCTCGGAAAAAGCCTTCCTGATATTGGAAGGATTCAGCGGGGGCAGTGTCATCAGGATCGGTATAATTCCATGATCCCTGCATTTTTCCTGCAGTGTCTGCAGATCATGAATGACATCCTCCGGCGGTACATCGGCGCGGATACTGTTGGATCCTGTCATAATCAGCAGATATTTCACATGAAACGGCAGTACGTCACGGTCAAACCGTTCCACGGCGCTCGCACTGGTATCCCCGCTGAAAGACAGATTAATCACGGGAAAATTCAAGTAATGGGAATAACTGTAAGTCCAGTCTGCCGGTCCGTATGACAAATTCCCTCCGCCGTGACTGATACTGTCTCCAAAAACACCTATCTCCCATTGATCGTCCGGATCTGTCCGGAACTTTTCCGCACGGCTCCATATTCCCACGGGGCGTCCATCCGCGTCAAGGCCTCTGACGCGCCAGTAATAAGTGCCGATCCTGGCCTCCGGATCATACAGGTTCGCATTGGAAATCACCCGTGAAAAGATCCGGTGGGCAGAAGGCTCTGTTCCGTCCGGATTCTCCGGTATCCCATCTGTTACTTCCACCTCATACTGAGCGGCATCCGGCATGGGTATAAATGAATATACAGGATAAAGAAGGACCGTTCCGTTTCCTTCGTCAAAGGATGCTCGGGGTACCGGAGCATGACGGGCAGGCTGTTCCTCCGATCCATACAAAGCTGTCAGTGAAGAAAATTCCGTAATCGGCTGTCTGTCCAAATTCATCGCCCGGACACGCCAGTAAACAGGCTGGCTCCAGTCATGCCCCGGGACTATCTGATCCAGATCCAGCATGACGGCATTCGTATAGATCCTGCCGTCCTCATAGACATGTTGTTCCGACAACTGGCCGGGAAATACAAAAGCCGGCTTTTTACCAAATACCTCCAGTTCATAACTCACCGCATCCAGATCGGCCTTCCATCGAATAACCGGCATGACGGAAGAAGGCTGCTGCCGGCTGTAAGAAACGATAGGCGCCGGTCCCGCATCCAACTCCGCCTCCGCCGGAAAAAACCCCGGGAATAAGAACAGACAGATCATGCTTGTCCATACTGCCAATTTTGCTGCTGCCATATGCATCATATTTCGTCTCCCTATATTTACTTATTCCCCTTTAGCATAGGTGAAAATTTCTCTTCCTGCAACCCTGTTATTCTATTGACATATATATCGTTTTATCGTAATATACGAATATATAAATCTTTAAGGAGGAATCATCTGATGGAAGAAGATTTTAAAGAGCTCGAAGAGGATGCTGAAATTTTGAAAGCCCTGGCCCATCCGGTCCGCCTCTGCATCGTCAAAGGCCTCTGGCGCAGAGGCAGCTGCAATGTATCCCACATGCAGTACTGCCTTCAGGTCCCCCAGTCGACATTGTCCCAGCATCTGCAGAAGCTGAAATCCGCCGGTCTGATTAAAGGCGTGCGGAACGGTGTGGAAATTCAGTATACCCTGTGCCATCCCAAAACTGTGCGGATCCTGCAGGCCCTATTCAAAAAAAGCGGTTCAGAACCCTTTGGAAAGGAATCATCCTAATGAAAACTTATATTATTGTAGGAGGCGTAGCTGGCGGTGCCACTGCAGCCGCACGTCTCCGGCGGCTGGATGAAAAATCACGCATCATCCTGCTGGAAAAAGGTCCCTATATTTCTTTTGCCAACTGCGGACTTCCTTATTATGCCGGGGAGATAATCACCGACCGCTCCCGTCTTCTTGTGGAAACGCCGGAAGCTTTCCGCACCAGATACCGGGTAGATGTACGTACCGGCAGTGAAGTTACCTCTGTTGACCCGCTGTCTAAAACAGTCACCGTGAAAACATCCGGTGGAAAAGCATATACAGAAAAATATGACTCACTGCTGCTGTCCCCGGGCGCCCGCCCCATGCAGCCTGATATCCCGGGCATCCGCAGTTCTAAAATCATTTCTCTGCGCAGCGTGCCCGATGCTGATACACTAAAATCGCTGGCAGACCGCGGAGGCCGCGCCGCCGTCATAGGCGGGGGATTCATCGGTGTGGAAACCGCCGAAAATCTCATACACCGTGGACTGCAGGTGATTCTGATACAGTCGGCGCCTCATTTGCTGGCTCCTTTTGACTCAGATACTGTCCCTTATACACATCCGACGCTGCCGACGAAGANNNNCTCCATACTCAGGTAGACCGTATTACGGAAGCAGATCATTCCCTTCAGCTTCACCTGAACAGCGGAGATTCTGCGGAAGCAGATTTTGCCGTATTGGCCGCCGGTATTATTCCTGAAACAGCATTCCTTCAAAACAGCGGAATCACCCTTTCTGAACGCGGATTCATTCAGACAGACAGTCATATGCGCACATCTGTCAAAGATATTTACGCTGTAGGAGATGCTGTGGAGGTCACAGATATTTTAACCGGGAATAAAAAATCTGTGGCTCTGGCAGGACCTGCCAACCGGCAGGCCCGCATCGCAGCCGGAAATATGACCGGCCGGGATGAAACTTACCCAGGCGCCCAGGGCAAGATGATTCTGAAAAGCTTTGACCTGACCGCCGCAGCCACCGCGATGCATGAGCGGCATCTTGTACAACTGCATCAGTCCGTCCGGAAACTCATGATCCATCCTGCTCTTCATTCAGGAACCTATCCGGGTTCCACCACATCATACCGCAGACCAAGTATA
>DIDD01000136.1 GCA_002417965.1 Veillonellaceae bacterium UBA5809 | reverse complement strand
ATTATGTCACTGCATAAAATAGTCTTATCATATTAATGAGTTATCAGCAGCATAGGAAAGGAGCAATGATTATGTCAGAATCACCTATAGAACCTATGGTTTCTATAATTGTCCCAGTCTATAAATGCTAACCTGAAAGTGTACCACTTTTAGGTAAAACGCTAATCTGAAAGTTTACCACTTGTATTATCCTGCTGATCAAAGATATTCTCATAGGAGAGTTCATAGATCAGGGGTGAATAAGGTGGTTATCACATTGAAAGATTACAAAGAAATACGTCAGCGGTATCTATCGGGAGAAAGTATCCGCAGCATCGCCAGACATATGCATATGTCCCGGCAAACAGTGAAAAGATACTCCATGGGAGATTCTATCCCCGGTCAGAGAAAAGTACCTGCCCGTCAATCCGCCGTTATGACACAGGAGGTTTCGGCATTTATTCAGTCCTGCCTTGAAATGGATCTCCTGGAAAATCTGCCTAAACAAAAACATACCGCAAAACGGATCTATGACCGCCTTGTAGAGGAACTTCAATATACAGGCGGTGAGTCCACTGGAAGAAAAGTCAAAGAATTAAAAGGATATATTTCCCATCATCTTTTTAATATAATTTTAATTATAACCATATTCATTCCTGTGATATACTATTGAGCAATACATTACTCTTTTCTATTGAAAGAAGGTCCTTCTGCATGGCACAACCCCGTCTGCCGGTCCCCCAGTTAATGAAAGCCGCTCTTCTGACAGCTATGGCTATTCTAATCCCCATAGTCAGCCCTGTAAAAATTGTCATTCCCCCTGCATCATTTACACTGCTCAGCCATCTGCCTATTTTTATAGGTATGTTCATTTCCCCCCAAGTAGCAGTTCTGGTCAATCTGGGAGCTTCTGCAGGATTTTTATTAGCCGGATTTCCACCCGAAATTGTGGCAAGAGCACTCTCTCAGACAATCTTTGTAGTTATTTTTTCCATTTACATAAAGCGATATAAAAAACAATTTCCCTGGGATAACCCCTGGAAAGTTCAGGGACTGTCTTTTCTGATCGGATGTGTACACGGGGCAGGCGAAGCTTTGGCTGTCCTCTTTTTCTACCTATTCATAGCCGGCATTCCCCTGACTTCCCAGTGGATTTACCATTCCCTCCTTGGACTGGTCATGGCAGGCACTGTCATTCACAGCATGTTCGATTTTATGATTGCCTTTCTGATTGCACGGCGCATACAGATTCTCCCTCCTGCAGAATACAAGAAATAAATTAAATATCGGACATACGTGCTTCCTGCAATTTCCTTATTTTCCATTTTTCCTGTCCTATAAAATATAAAATAATCATAAAAAATGATATCCTCCATGAAAAGATATAGAAATCGATTGGGTTTGGTGGTATATTATAGAAAAAGCGGGAGGGTGTTATAAAAAATGTCTATCTTTACTTCAGTGAAATCCATGTTTTCATTCTTTACAGCTATGGCTTTAGTCGTTTTGGGTTTGGGAGTAGGATTCTATGACAGTATTTCTTTCCTTTCCAAGAATGGTGTTTTGGGATTGGCCGGTCTTCAATAATCCTGAGATACTCATGAAATCTCCGTATATACCTCATAAAATACACTAAACCATAAAATAGAAATCCGGCGATTTCTAAAAAAAGAGAGAGTGCCTTCATAAGAAAGCACTCTCTCTTTTTATGATTTCCTTTTTTTCACAAATATGAATACCTCACCTTTCAGGTTTTACATACATAACAGCATCTGATGATTCATTGATGAATTTATCAATGATTGATATGTCTATCCCCAAAGAAATCAGTCTTTTCCGATGAAGTGCCGCACAAAGACTGCAATTTTGCAAGATCACTGATTCATCAGCTTCTATATCTTTTCCACAAGTATCCCAAAAAGCACCCCAAAAGAACACCGCAGAAATCAATGCCCACATCTGAAAGCTGCGGTCCCCTCCCGGGGCTGAACATCTGAATACTTTCATCAATGGCCGCCGTCAGAAGACCTGACGCCGATGCTGCCCAAAACACCTTCCTGTTATGCTCCATCAAAGCTCCGAGGCCTGAATAAAGCACCAGCCCCAACACTGTATACTCAAAAACATGCGCTGTTTTCCTGACAATATGATCCAACAGCCCTGCAGGCACAGAACGGCCTATCTCAGCCAGCCACGGCTGTACCAGCGTCACAAAGAAAAAGCTGTCCCGTTCCGAATGAACCTGATCCTGCATGGAATTATGCCAGATCAGAAATACAGTGCCCGCCATAAGAAAAATCCAAAAAAATCGTTTCATAAAAACAGCCTTTCCCCAGCCGTGACAAAATAAAAATATCCGCCCACCGTCAGGCGGAATCCAATCTGCTTTTTTCTATTATAACAGTTTTTCCCAAAGCAAAAAACAGGACAAAAAAACTGCCCTGTTTTCACATTTCATGCCGCCTCAGACATCCGCGGCTGTCCGGTGCAGATCCATTTCCATATACCTCGTTCCCGGCACCGGATTATATACATAAGGATCAATATCATAGAATCCCATTTTTTCATACATCTTCTGCGCCGCTCCCATAGAAGGCAGCGTATCCAGACGGACATACCGGTAATGCATCTTCACCGCCCTGCCCAAAACTGTCCTGATCAAAAGATCCCCCAATCCCATATGCCTGCATATATCCCTGACATAAAGTCTCTTCAATTCCCCTGTATCTGAAGACAGCCTGTGAAGCGCAGCGCAGCCGGCCGCCTCCCTGCACGCCCGCGCCAGAAGCAATATGCCTGAGGGCGGACAATAATGCCCGGGAAGGTGATCCAGTTCTTCCTGAAAATGCTGAAAACCCAGATCAATTCCCAGAGAAGCTGCATATTCCTTAAACAGCACTCTGACCGGTCCGGCTTCCTCCGGACTTCTTATCACATCCACGGTGAAATCCATGATCCGCTCCTTCCGCCTCTATATTCCCAAAATTCAGGAATTCTGCACGCTTTCTTTTTCCGTGATGCGCCGCAGGATATCCGCTGCCCGCTCCCAGTTAAAAATACCGCAGTGACAGTTCCGTGCCAGCCGCCGGGCCGCTGCCTCCGGTGTCAGCCGGCCCTTTCTGATCTTGTCTATTTGATCTTCAATCAGTGAAACACTGACCATATTATGTCCGCACATCGTCTCAATCTGCAGCACATCCTCAGAAGGCAGTCTTTTTTTATTTCCCCAGATTCCCAGGGAAACATTCACCGTATGGGGTGTCAGCCCTGCCCGGCGGCAGCAGGACCCCACCCGGTCAAAAAGTCCTGAAACCACAATGGAAACTCCCAGATCCTTTTCTCTCAGTTCACGGAGAAGTTCAATCACATCATCTGTTGAACGGAACACAGCATGGGCCACCGTATTATCCTTTGTCTGCTCCGCCATATGAGGGATATCCATACGCATTGAATTTCCTGCTACATTTCCGCATATCACCGGATGATACTTGGAAAAAATCTCCAGAATTTCTGCAATCTTAGGCGCCGACCCTTCCCGGTTGACATCCTTCGACGACATGGCAAGAACGACATAATCATGCTCCAGCTCTTTAACGGTTCCTCTTCTGTGCAGTGTATGGGTCATGCCCTTTCCACCTCCTTGAAAGGCCTTCCGAGCCCCACATTGGTCTTCCCGTTGAGACGGAATGGAATATGATTCTTCCGCAGTGTTTCCGCAAAAGGAATGTCTCCCGTTTCCGGATCCAGCGGAGAGGCAATACAGAGACTGAATACCGTATCAACCTCCGGTTCTGCTTCCTGCAGCGCATGAATCACATCCATCAGCCTGTCCTCCGGAATATCAATTTCCACCAAAGCCGACAGCGCCCGTTCCTCCAGCACTTCTTCACGCAGCGCACCGGTACGGATATCTGTCATAAGTGATGTGACCGGATTTTCCGGTTCAAAATGAACACCCAGCGGCGCCAGTTTCATAGCAATCGTCTGAACATCTCTAAAACTGGTGCTGACGCCAGGCCGTCCCAGTTCAACAGAAATTCCCAGTCTCCCCAGCTTCAGGCGGGCTGTCACATCATTGGTTTTCATTTCCTCCGTGCCGCGTCCCAGAACCCCCGTATCTTTATGGGGCTTTTTTACATCACTGAATGCGCTGCGCAGACTCCGGGGATAAGACAGCTCTTCAATCACCAGTGCATTTTTAGGACATACCCCGCTGTAAGCGCAGATATGACATTCCACACAGCGGTCCTGATGAATGTCCGCCTTACCCTCCCGGAGGGAAATCGCTCTCACCGGGCACTGGGCAAAGCACTGCCGGCATCCGATGCACCGTTCACGGTCTACTTTCATATATAGGCCCCCTTACCAGGCCGCAACAGCGGCTCCTTTAAAATGATCCTGAATAAACTGTTTGACCTCCGGTGACCGGAAGCATTCCATAAGCAGCTTTAATTCAGGCCTGTCCAGATCAGCCGTCCGTACCGCCAGAATATTGGCATAAGGTGAATCCGCCCCTTCCAGAATAAAGGCATCCCTTGTCGGCACCAGTCCGGATTTTGCAGCATAAGAATTATTAATAGCCGCAAAATCCAGATCCGGAAGCATACGGGGAATCATGGCCGCATCCACTTCCTTAAACACCAGCTGATGGGGATTCTCAACAATATCCGTCACAGAAGCCTTGCCGTTTTTTTCTTTATTTAACTTGATGACTCCTGCCTTGTCCAGCAGTTCCAGTCCTCTGGCGCCATTTGACGGATCATTGGGAATAGCCACTGTCATATGATCGCGGATCTCATCTACACTCTTGATTTTTGTAGAATACACACCCATGGGGAACAGAATTGTTGTTCCCATGGAACTCAGCTTATATCCTCTGTCCTTAATATGATTCTGCAGAAAAGGCAGGTGCTGATACATATTGGCGTCAATTTCACCGTTATTCAAAGTCTCATTGGGCTGTACATAATCGTTAAACTCCACAATCTCCACATTCAGCCCTTTAGATGCCGCTGCTTTCTTCACTTCCTCCAGAACCTCTGAATGAGGCCCCGACAAAGTTCCCACCTTAACCGTCTTTGTCCCTTCTGAAGAAGCCCCTCCTCCCGCAGTATTCCCGCATCCCGCCAAAAGACCGATCACGGCTGCCGGAACCAGCGACATACAGATCCATTTTTTTACATTCATACAAATCCCCCTCGCCCATAATCAACAACTCCTCATAAATTCATCATGAGCGGGGAAGCAGGTGATAAAAAAGCCCCCTGTCTCCAAAGACAAAGAGCTGCATCACACAGGATCAATCATCTTCCGAGAATTTCTCGCTGGAATTGGCACCTTTTCTGTTGAATGGTTGCCGCGGATTCACAGGGCCAGTCCCTCCTCCGCTCTTGATGAACGTTTATGAAAATGTGTTTTAACTTTATCACTCATTCCTATCCCTGTCAATAAAAAAACTTTTTCCATCTGACCCATCACATTTTATCTGCAGCCGTCCATGCTGATTCACCACAGGCAGCCAAAAAGGGTTCTTCCCCGTCAGAGAAGAACCCCCGTCAACAGACCGATTCCGTCAGAACTTATACCGGTATGACAGCATGTAATTAAAAGGCGTGCTGTAATAAGTGCCTGATGCATGATTCAGATTATCTTCACGGTCCAGCACATTATCAATAGACAACTGGATATCACTGGAAGCATCCGGTGAATACTGGATAGACATAGAAGTAATCAGGTAAGGCTTGATATCAAAAGAATGGGCACTGGAAGGACAAAGCACCCGGTCAGCCAGATAAGAAGCATTAAACGCCGTTGTCCATTTATCCTTGTGATAAGAAACGCCGCCGTTCATGATCCACCGTCCGAACATACGGTCCCAATAAATTTTGGTGCCGGCCTTCTGCCCATTATATTTCGCTTTGGGGTCATTATAAGTCAGTCCGTAATGCCAGGCCCATCCGTTATCCTGCGACACAGTGACGCCCAGCTCAACCCCCGCATTCTTAAAATCCTGGTTAATGGCATAGTATTGACCGCTTTGGGTATCTTTGCTGAACGTAATATCATCCTTGATCCGTTCTATAAACAATGCCGCCCGGTACTGGACCTTGCCCTGATCCAGCTTCCATCCCATTTCATAATGAGTACCCACCTTGGGCTTCAGATTCGGATCGCCGATGACATTTCCTGAACTGCCCGTAGAATACATATTACTGAAGCTGGGCATGGCAAAAGAGCGCCCCGCGCTGGCATAGACAGTCTGGTTCTCATTGAGCTGATGCAGATACTGCGCCTGTCCGCTGAAATTTGTATAATTCTTATCCCCGGCAGCCCCTGTTGTCCATGTCTCACGTCCGCTCAGGATGAGACGGTCCTGTGCCGTAAGCGCACGGTCCCACTGCCCGAAAACAGAGAAATTGTTCCGGCTGTAATCAGAACTGGTCAGAGCATAATAATCCTTCTTATGAAACTTTTCCTTGTCATACGAAGTCCCAAGAAGGAATGTCTGCATTTCTCCCTGCCAGACCTTCTGCACATCATACCCGTAATCCGTGTTTACTTCCTTATTGCGGGACAATTGGGCAGAAGAATACGCAGCGCCTTTGGACGAATAATAATCCCATCCCTTTGTATCCAACGTATTCCTGTTATAAAAGACGCGTCCGCTGATTCCCTTTCCGTCTCTAAAATTCATCTGAGCAAAATCCTTTTGCCGGTCGTACAGACGGCTGTAACGCGCTTGCCCATCCAGATTTCCGTAATTTTTCCCAAATGTATAACTCCAGTTATTCGAGGAATCATCATGATTATACAGAAAATCGATTTTATCATTCACCTGATAAGTCAGAAGAAAATCATTCTTTTCCGAATTACGGAAATGCTGTTTCATCTCCTTGTCCGCAGAAGAGGATGCCGGTGTCAGCGTGGAAGAGATGAATCCGATATCGCCCCATTTATTATAATTATAAGCCACCGACAATTTGCCTGCGTTGGCAGATACACTGTAATTCTGCTGTCCTTTATTGCCGATGCCTGCGCTGACCTCATTCGGCAGCTTTTTCTTTGTAATAATATTCACCACGCCGCCGATGGCCTGACTGCCGTAAAGCACCGCACCGCCGCCGCGGACAACCTCTACCCTTTCCACATTGGATACAGGAATATCCTCCAGATTATACAGTCCCCTCCAGTTGATCGGGGTTCCGTTAACCAGAACCAGTGTGCCGTCATTCACACCCCGTATACTGAGATCACTGGTCATGGAAGACAGCGCTGCACCGCCAGGTCCCATCTGGTGATACACCACCCCATCCAGAAACGCCAGCGCCTTCTGCATATTGACGGCTCCTGTCTGACGCAGCTGTTCCTGTGTCATGACCTGCGTGCTGGCAGGAACATCCAGATCCCTCTTGTCATACCGGCTGGCCGTCACCGTCACCGGATTGATTTCGTACACCTCACCTGCGCTGTCCGCAGCAGCAGCCGTCGTGAAACCGCCGCAGAGCGCGAGAAACGCCGTGCAGGCACAAAATTTTTGAAACTGTTTTCCCATAACAATTCTCCTCATAACATTTTAAAATAAATAAATGGAATATCCAGCAATATATATTATACAGACCTATTATTAAATAATCAATCCATTTAACAACAAAATAAATATCAAAAATTATCATGGATATTCAAATATACATCTATAATTTATTATTTTATTGTTATAAGCCGTCGAAGTATAGTTCATAGCAAAAAGCAGGAAGCAGAAATGACTGTGCATTCTTCCTCCTGCAAAAATACTCCAATATGAAAATTAGAAAATCTCCTGATCCGCCTTTGCCAGCGCATCGGCAATGACCTGATCCATATTATAATACCGGTATTCCCCCAAACGTCCTCCGAAAAGAATATGCCTGTCACCGGCGGCCAGCGCAGCATACTGTCCGTACAGCGCCTGATTTTTTTGATCATTCACCGGATAATACGCTTCCTCTCCCCGGTGCCATTCCCGGGGATATTCCTTCGTCACATACGTTGCCGCCTGTCCTCCGGACTGAAAGTGCTTATGCTCAATCACACGGGTCCAGGGCGTCTCCCGGTCCGTATAATTCATCACAGCCACTCCCTGGAAATTCTCCATCTCTTTCCGCTCCGTTTCAAAATGGAGACCCCGGTACTCCAACGGTCCCAGACACTATTTGAAGTACCGGTCGATCTCTCCTGTATATACAATTTTTTCTGCCGATGCTTCCAATTCAGAACAGTGCTCTTCAAAATCCATATTCAGCCTGACTTCAATTCCTTCCAGAAGCTTTTCGATTATTTAATTGTATCCATGCACAGGAATTCCCTGATGCCGGTCATTAAAATAAGTATTATCATTCGTAAACCGCACCGGAATC
>DIDD01000094.1 GCA_002417965.1 Veillonellaceae bacterium UBA5809 | reverse complement strand
CCGAAGCCCTCCGCAGAGGGATTGAACCGGAAGAAATCAACCGTATTACCAAATGGGATCTGTTCTTTATTTATAAAATACAGAATATTATCCATATGGAAAGACGCCTGACTGACGAAGGTCTCAATGAAGAGACGCTCAGGGCAGCCAAACGCATACAGATGCCGGATACTGCCGTAGCCCGTTACAGCGAAACCTCCCTAAAAGAAGTAGAAAAGATGAGAAAAGAAAAAGGAATCCGTCCGGATTTCAAAATGGTGGATACCTGCGCCGCCGAATTTGAAGCCCATACCCCTTATTACTACTCCTCCTACGGACGGGAAGACGAAGTCAAACCGCAGGGCAAAGGCTCTGTGGTAGTCTTCGGATCCGGCCCCATCCGTATCGGGCAGGGCATTGAATTTGACTACTGCTCCGTGCACTCCTCATGGGCTCTGAAAAAAGCGGGACGGAAATCCATTGTCATCAACAATAACCCCGAAACGGTCTCTACTGACTTTGATACCTCTGACTCCCTGTACTTTGAACCCCTGACAGTCGAAGATGTCATGGCGGTTATTGAAAAAGAAAAACCGGAAGGCGTCATCTGCCAGTTCGGGGGGCAGACAGCCATTAACCTGGCCACTCCCATGGCCAGACAGGGAATTAAAATATTCGGCTCCTCCAACGAAAGCATTGATATGGCCGAAGACCGTGAACGTTTTGACACACTGATGGGGCAGCTGGGGATTCCCCGGCCGAAAGGCTGCCTGGTGGAAAGTGTGGAAGAAGCACTGGAAAAAACGCAGGAACTGGAATACCCCCTGATCGTCCGCCCCAGCTATGTCCTCGGAGGACGGGCCATGCAGATTGTCTATGACGAATCGGAACTGAAACAATACCTGAAGCAGGCCGTAGTAGCCTCCCATGAACACCCGGTGCTTATTGACAGATACATGGTGGGACGGGAAGTCGAAGTGGATGCCATATCAGACAGCGTTGATGTATGCATACCCGGCATCATGGAGCAGATTGAAAGAGCGGGCGTACATTCAGGAGACTCCTTCGCCGTCTATCCTCCGCAGCATCTGTCACAGGAAATCATTGACACCATTGCCGACTACACGGGGCGCATTGCCCGGGCGATGAACGTGAAGGGAATTATCAATATCCAGTTCATCGTGGTAGAGGGACGGCTCTACGTCATTGAAGTCAACCCCCGGGCCAGCCGCACAGTGCCTTTTATGAGCAAAATTACAGGCATTAATATGGTGGAATACGCGACACGCATTGCCCTGGGAGAAACACTGCAGAGCATGGGCCTTCCCACAGGACTGGTGCCCCCCAGAAATTACGTGGCCATTAAAGCGCCCATATTCTCCTTCTCTAAACTGGGACTGGTGGAAATCAAACTGGGGCCGGAAATGAAATCCACAGGAGAAGTGATGGGCATCGGCCATACCTACCAGGAAGCCCTCTACAAAGCAGTGATCGCAGCCAATATGCACGTTCCGGCGGGAGGAAACATTCTGATCACCGTGAGCGACCGGGATAAAGAAGAAGCATCCCGCCTGGCAGCGGGCTTCGTCCAGCTGGGATACCATGTGATCTGCACCTCCGGTACAGGGCACTACTTCCAGGAAAAAGGACTCCCCGTCACCATCATCAAAAAAATTCATGAAAAGGGAGAAAACTGCGAACGGTATATTAAAGCAGGAAAAGTGGATATGGTGCTCAACACCATTACCTACGGAAACCAGATCGAACGGGAAGGCTTTGACCTGCGGCGGATTGCCGTGGAACTGGCCATTCCCTGCCTCACATCACTCGATACAGCGAGAGAAGTGCTCCGGGTGCTGGCCAGCGGAGGAAGTGCATCCAACCAGCATGTAGAAGCCATACAGGATTATATCCGGGAGGAATAAGATGGCAGGATATGTAGAACAAGGGCCGGTACTGCTGAACGAACTGGTGGGACCGGACATATGGAGAATGATTGCGGAACTTCCGAAAACAGCGCAGGAAGTCAGGCCCGGACAATTCGTCCACGTCAAACCAAAACCCACAACACTGATGCTCCGCAGACCGCTTTCAGTATCCGATGCAGACCCGGGAGCGGGAACCATTGAACTCATTTACCGTGTTGTAGGAACCGGTACGGCAGCCATGGCCGCCATGAAAAAAGGAGATATCCTGGACAGCCTGGGGCCCCTGGGCACATACTTTTCCATGAAAGAAGGAAAAATCATCGGCGTCGGGGGAGGCGTGGGCATTGCCCCGATCCTGTTTCTGGCACGCCGCGTAAAAGGCGGGCGCATGACGGCTGTCATAGGCGGACGGAACCGGGAAGAAATATTCTGGAAAGACCTCTTTCCCCGTGACACCCGGGTGATTGTTACAACCGACGACGGCTCTTTCGGGATTAAAGGATTTGCCGTATCCGTACTTCCCGGACTGCTGCAGAAACCGGGCATCGGAGAAACGGCGGTGTGCGGCCCGGAAATCCTGATGAAAAAAACCGCTGAAATAGCTGCCCGTGCCGGCATCTACTGTGAAGTATCCATGGAGCGCCGCATGGGATGCGGCACAGGGGGCTGCCTGGCCTGTGTCTGCGGCCGTGCCGGAGGCGGACATTATAAAGTCTGCCTTGACGGACCGGTCTTTGATGCATCGGAGGTGATCCTATGAATATGGGCATAAACTTCTGCGGCATTCCCATGAAAAATCCCGTGATTGCCGCCTCAGGAACCTTTGGCTTCGGACTGGAATATAAAGACTACGTAGATTTGAACCGGGTAGGGGCCATTTCCATGAAAGGCCTGTCCGCAGAACCCTGGGAAGGAAACGCCGGCGTGCGTATCGCAGAGACGCCGGGAGGCATGCTGAATGCCATCGGTCTGGAAAACCCCGGAGTGCAGGTCTTTCTGGACCGTATTCTTCCCCGTATCAGAGAGTATGATGTGCCGGTGATCTGCAACATCGTGGGCAGCTCCGTGGAAGATTACGGAAAAGTTGCTGAAGCGCTTTCTGTGCCCGGGGTGTCGGCACTGGCAGTCAATATTTCCTGCTCCAATGTCAAAAACGGATGCCTTGCCTTCGGAATTGAAGAAGAAGTATCGGCGGCCGTGACGCATATGGTGAAGGAACATACGGATCTGCCGGTGATTGTGAAACTCTCTCCCAACGTAACCGACATTGTGCCGCTGGCTCTGGCGGCGGAAGAAGCGGGCGCCGACGGACTGTCTCTTATCAACACACTCCTGGGCATTGCTGTGGATATCAAAAAGAGAAGACCCGTATTGGGAAACATTACGGGAGGACTTTCAGGACCGGCCGTGAAACCGGTGGCCCTGCGCATGGTATGGCAGGCCAGTCATGCCGTTCATAT
>DIDD01000001.1 GCA_002417965.1 Veillonellaceae bacterium UBA5809 | reverse complement strand
GAAGAACCCATTGCAGAAATCGGCGCCACAAATTATAAAAGAGACATTTTTGAAGCCGCCCTATTCAAAGGATTTCAAAAATCAGGAAAACCAATCCTGGGAATCTGCCGGGGCTGCCAGCTCATTAACATTCTCATGGGCGGCACTGTTTATCAGGATCTGAAATCCCAGGACCCCCAGTCCTATATCCGCCATTCCCAGGGAGCTCCGGGAGGATATCCCACACACCATGTCGCCATTGCCGGGGACAGCCTGCTGTACCGTTCTCTCGGCGCCGCTGCCTACGTTAATTCCCGTCATCACCAGGCGGTGAAAAAAGTAGGGCCGGGGCTGAAAGTGACTGCCTATGCGCCGGACGGCGTTATTGAAGCCATTGAAAGTCAGGACAGCAGCCAAATTCTCGCTGTACAGTGGCATCCGGAAAATATGTGGCAGGAACATGAAGAAATGAAGAAGCTTTTCTCCGATTTTATTGACCGTGTGAAAGTCAATAAAAAATAAAACTGTCCGGGCCTTACCGGAACAGCAGCCGGTCATACTCTTCCGGACGGCAGCGTATGACAATACACAAAAAGGAATTGAATCATGGAAAAAAATAAATTAGGCTTTTGGAGCATTGTTCTCTTAGGAATTAACGGCATCATCGGATCAGGCATATTTCTCCTTCCGAATAAAGCCATGGCATTAATCGGACCGGCCAGCCTTCTGGTTATGATTTTTGATATGTTTCTTGTATTGGCCATCACCTTTTGTTTTGCCGAGGCCAGCGGACTGTTTAAGGACAACGGCGGCGCTTATATTTATGCCAAAAAAGCTTTCGGAAATTTCTTTGGCTACGAGGTGGGCTTCCTTTCCTGGATGACCCGGATTATTGCCTATGCCACCATGAGTGTGGGATTCGCCACCGCGCTGGCAGGCGTATTTCCCTCATTAGGGACCCCTCTGATGAAGGATATCATCGTTACCGTCATACTGGTTCTGCTGGCCATTGTCAATCTGCTTGGGCTGGAACTGTACAAAATTGTGCAGAACGCTGCCACCATTGCAAAAATCATACCCTTTATCCTATTTATTGGCATGGGTATTTTTTATATACAGCCCGCCAACTTTGAACCTTTTTTTCCAGGAGGAACCTATACCCCCGGAACCTTCGGAGCTGCAGCAGTAATGCTCTTCTTTGCTTTTACAGGCTTCGAGTCCATTGCCATCGCCGCAGCAGAGATGGAAAATCCTCAGAAAAATCTTCCGAAAGCCACGCTGGTGACAATTTTCATTGTCTCTGCCATTTATCTTCTTCTGCTGACATGCGCCATCGGCATCATGGGCTATGGGCTGGCAGACACCAAAGCTCCCGTTCAGGAAGCCTTCGGCCGGATTGCCGGAACTTTCGGCACAACAATTGTCGCAGCCGGCACGCTGGTTTCCATAGGCGGTCTCTGCATCGGATCCTCTTTCATTACCCCCCACAGCTGCCTGGCGCTGGCTCAGAAACAGATGATGCCTGCCTTCATGGCCAGGGAAAACCGTTTTGGCGCCCCCCACTGGTGCATTATTATATCCACACTGATCGCCATGCTCATTGCTTATACAGGAAGCTTCACCTTCCTCGCCTCCATCAGTGTGGTTTCCCGTTTCTCCCAGTATATTCCCACCTGTCTGGCTATTTTGGTATTTCGGAAAACCATGGCCGACACGCCGCGTGCTTTTAGAATTCCCTTCGGACCGGTCATTCCGGTCATCGCCGTACTTGTCAGCCTCTGGCTTCTCTCCCAGGCTACCTTCCAGCAGATTGCCATGGGGCTGGGAGCTGCTGTAATCGCCGTTCCTTTCTACTGGTTTATCCGTAAAAATCAGACAGAAGAATAATGGAATGCAGCATCTGACTATAAAAATTCAAAAAACCTGCAGCCTGCCAGAGATACCTTTATTATCTCTGCAGACTGCAGGCTTTTTTCTGTCATACAAACGGCAGATTCCTATGACAGGTCCTGTCCTGCCTCTCCCCCGGTCCTTCCCAGATCACGGGCCATCTGCCGGTCTCTTTCCGGCGGCTGGCCCTCAATCGTCAGATAGCCTCCGATCATGGCTCCGTTCAGACCCGACGCAAAAGCCATAGCCTGCAGATCCCGCAGTGATTTCTCCCGGCCGGCGCACACACGGATCACTGCCCGCGGAAGAATAAACCGGAATACGGCAAAAATACGGCAGGCCTCCATGGGAGTCAACCCTTTCCTATGGGCAAAGGGCGTACCTGGAATCGATGTAAATAAATTTAAAGGGACTGAACATATCTCCAGCTTCTGCAGGGCAAAGGCCAGGTCCAGCCGGTCCTCCTCCGTCTCTCCCAGACCAAGGATTCCGCCGCAGCAGACCTCCAGTCCGGCCTCCCGTATCCGCCGGATATGACGGATTTTATCCTGATATGTATGGGTGGTGCAGATATTTGGAAAATTCCGTTCCGACGTTTCAAGATTACAGTGAATCCGTACGGCTCCCGCCTCCCGGAGCACATTCAGCTGCTCTTCCGTAAGAAGTCCCAGCGAGCAGCACACTTCCAGTCCAGTTTCCTCCCGGATTTTTCTGACAGCAGAAACAATATGACGGAACTGGACCGGATCCTCCTGCCCCCGCCCGCTGGTCACGATACCAAACCGTGCCGCACCGTAAGCCTCCGCCGCTTTGGCCTGCCTCAGCAGATCCTCCTCACTGCGGAGAGCGTATTCCTTCACTCCTGTATGATAATACCCCGACTGTGCGCAGAAACGGCAGTCCTCCGTACACCGCCCGCTCCGGGCATTGATATCCGCGCAGAAACTGATGCTGTCCCCGCAGAAATACTGCCGGATGCGGTCGGCAGACGCCAACAAAAACAATGTATCATGTGCTTCCGTGTGCATCAGCGCCCGGGCCTGTTTCCGGTCCAGCGGAATGCCCTTGATCACCTGATCCGCACAATTCATAATGGATGCAACTGAAGAGTCCATTTTTCTCCTCCAGACCGCTTATTCCGCCAAATCCGGCTGGGTACGGCTCCGCCCCAGATCATGGAGCATGCGGAGATCATCCCGGGGGTCACTGCCGGATGTAGTCAGATAATTCCCGATCATAACACCATTCAGGCCTCCTGCCAGAGCCATCGGCTGAAGACTGCGCAGATTCACCTGACGTCCCCCGGCTGTCCGGATCAGGGCCTTGGGCAGAACATAACGGAACATGGCAAATGAACGGAGAATCTCCATGGGAGAAAGAGGGTGATTTCCGGCAAAGGGCGTGCCGGGAACGGGATTTAATACATTCAGGGGCACCGCATCAATATGCATTTTCTTTAATTGAAATGCCATCTCCACCCTCTGATCCAGCGTCTCCCCCAGACCGATAATACCTCCGCAGCAGACGCGGATGCCCGCCTTCTGGGCGGCAGCAATGTTTTTTTCCTTATCCTCCATACTGTGCGTAGTGCAGACCTCATGAAAATACGAAGGCGCTGTCTCAATATTGCAGTGCAGCCGGCTGATTCCCGCCTTTTTCAGACGCCGGGCCTGTTCATCTGTCAGAAACCCCAGGGAACAGCAGACCTCTATTCCCACTTCTTTTCGAATTTTTCCGATCAGATCCAAAATCTCCTCAAAATCCCGGGCATTGGTCTGCCCCCGTCCCGCCGTCACCAGATCGAACCGCACAGCTCCTGATGCCTTGGCCTTTTTGGCTGCTTCCAGAATCTTTTCCTCTGATAAAAAAGAATACGTTTTTACACCCGTTTGATAATGGCCGGACTGGGCGCAGAATTTACAATCCTCAGGACAGCTTCCGCTCCTTGCATTGACAATAGCGCACAGATCCACTGCCCTTCCGCAGAACTTCTGACGGATGCGGTCCGCCATAGCCAGCAGGAACACAGTGTCCTCCTCAGACGTACGGATGATCTGCCGGGCGTCCTCTTCCGTCACCTCTCCTCCGTCCAGTACTTTTTCTGTCCACTTCATAATTTTTGCATATCCGTTTTCCATATAATCCCCCCCATTAAAATGTAAACGATTTTTTTATTTGACGTTTACATTAAAGGCATACGGATCCCCTTCTAAGAGATTTCATTTGCCCATACCCTATATCCGTTATTATAAGTACTTCTCTTTCTCTAGTCAACCAATTAATATTTATAAGTTTACAATAAGGCTTTCTTCCAATGGATAATCCGGATAAATGCTGCACTGCCGGGAAACAAAATGACATATCGTCAAACACGGCAGTCACTCCGCCATACTCCGCAAATTCATTTCTATAGCTGATGATTTTATGATGATTCTCTCAAATCAGTCCGCACTAATTTCTCCGGGCAGCCAACGGAAAAGAGCCTTCCTTCGTAAAGGAAAACCCTTCTCTTCCCTGTTTAATGCTCCGGCACTGATCATTTTCTGATGTAGAAAAATCATTCCGGATCCTATGAGAGCAATTTTCTGATGACTTATCTTACAAATAGGAAGAAATATCCTTCTTTCTTATCAGCCATGCGGGAACAGTACTGCCCGCAATACCTGCCGCAATAGAAACCAGCGGGGGAATCCACCCAATCCACTGTACAGATGGATCCATCACCACTGCGGTCTGACTGGCTGTTCCATGAGCCGCTGCCAGACTTCCCCCGTAGCCGATGCACCATCCGGATAAAGCCCCTGCCGTTAGCAAAAAAATATTTTCCATAAAAATGAGCCGGAATACCGTTTTACTGCTTCCGCCGAGAGCTTTCAGCAGAGCCCATTCCTTCATACGGCTCAGCCCATTCCAATAAGATACCAAACAGGTCACCATTACAGCTGCTGCAATCAGGGCGGCTGTAATGATTTCCCAAAACTGACGGCTCTGCCCTACCATGCTGTACAAAGCAATCACAGACTGTGAAGGAAATACGAGCTGCATTCCATCCCGGCGGTTCTGATACCGGGACATGAGCTGCATAGCTTCTTTATAGCCCCGGGGCTGTATCAGCACAGCTGTCACATCCCCGTTCCCCTCCGCTTCCGGTTTTCCTTCACGAATATTTTCATCCGCATCAGAACGGCCGCCTCCATGTGCCTCCCAGACATCCTTTATATTAACCAATACCGCGGTATCATAAGGACCGCCCACGGGTTTTAAAATACCCGCCACACGGAAGGGATGGTCATGGGCATGCCCTTTCCCGGATCCTGCAAGGCCATGGATGGATGTAAAAGTATCCCCAAGCCGGAGCCCCGTAAGGCGGGCCGTCTCACTGCCGACAACCGCCTCCCCCTGATTCTGAAAAGCATGTCCTTCTGCCACAGTCAGCCAGGGTTCTTTCCCGGGATTCGGTCTGTATTGAAAAGCATCCGCTTCCGTTCCTATGATACGGAATCCCCTGTAATTATCCCCAAAAGCCAGAGGAATGACCTGACGGACTTTTCCGCTTTCCCGCAGCTCTTCCACTTTTTCATAGGGAATATTGCCCAGTGGACGGTCACGGAGAAATACCGTGTTCAGGACCAGTTGATAAGAAGAGCCCTGAGCCCCTGCGATTATAGGAAAGGGTTCCGCTGCCCGGTTGATTCCTCCATAGAGCCCCGACGCCAGCTGAATAATAAATACAGGGAAAGCACAGGAAACAGTCAGCAGAATAAACAGCAGAACATGACGGGCCGGTCTTCTTATAAGCGACAAGACTGCCAGTTTCAATAACTTCATTCCATCTTTCTCCTGTTCATGGAAAACTGATGATCAAAAAGAGCCTGTACTGCCGGATCATGAGTAGCGCAGATCAACATACACCCGCTCTGTTTCTGATACTGCAGCATCAGTTTCATCAAAACCGCACTGTTGTCTCTGTCAAGACTTGATGTAGGTTCATCTGCCAGCAGCAGACGGGGTTCCCGAATCACAGCTCTTACAAAGGATACCCGCTGCTGTTCCCCCATACTGAGGTGAACCGGATTTTTGGATCCGTACTGATCAAGTCCCACCGCGGAAAGAAACCTCTCCGCTTCCGTCCGGCTGTCTTTTCTGCCGGCCAACTCCGCTGATAAGAGAATATTTTCCATCACTGTCAAGAAAGGCAGCAGCAGCGGCTTTTGAAAGACATATCCTACATACGAGGCCCTCCACACTGCCGCTTCCTTTTCTTTCATTTCAGAAAGGCACAGATCATCCACAAAAACAGTTCCTTCTGTCGGACGGAGTATCCCTGCCAGACAGTGGAGAAACGTCGACTTTCCACTGCCGGAAGGACCGGTGACGGCACAGTTCTCTCCTGATGAAAGATAAAAATGATCCAGCTTTAATGCCTGTACGGCCTGATGATCTCCATCGGAAAAAGTTCTGACCAGGTGATTGGCAAGTATCATGATTTCTCCCCCATGTCATAGGCCCTCTTCATGTCTGATTCACATCTCCTGCACACGGTCAGCAGAAATTCTCAACTGACTGACAAAACCGGTTTCAGGATCCTGTTCACTTCCAATTTCCAGAGTTCCCGTAACAGAAACCGGCGTGTCATAAGGCAGGGCTGTGACAGAATCATTTATTTTCACCACAATAATATTATCAGGCCAGTCTGCATCAGTACTGCAGAAAGGACAGACTGACATGGGTGTTTCTGTAAGAACAAAGAAACGGATGGTCGGTGTCAGGGGCGGAGCCATATACCCTGTCATCGTCACAGTCTGTCCCTGCAGGGACTGCGTTTTATCTGAAAAGGTCAGCCCTTCCGCAGAATACCCCGAGTAGATCTCATCAAAGGACAGATCTTCTGCAAAAACCGGTGTCCATGCAGTAAAACAGAGAAGTGTGATTCCTGCCAGTACGTTCCTTACAAAACAACGGTTCATTTGTCTTCCTGACTGAGATTTTTATACCGGGTCTGATTTGCATCAATTCCCAGCGCCCGGAGCATACCGAAGAACACTTCCGTATTATCCATAACACCTGTAAAATATTCTGACCCGGGTCCGCCTGCATTCAATAGAATATCATCAGCTGCATGGGCTTCCTGTGGTTCCGAAACCGGTACATTTCCCGGAACCTTTTCCGCCGGTCCTCCCACAGGTATCCGGGCCGGATTCGCCTCAGATCCTCCATTCGCTGTCGACAGAGCCGGCGGTGTCGGAGTTTTCATAAACCGGTAATTTTCATAATAATCCGGATGATTCGCATACTGCACCGCCAGTGTCACATCGGGATCCGGATTATCCGGGAATCCGTCATGATTAGCATCCTGAAAAGTCGGATAAATAGAGTTCTGATAAATTCGTACTGCTTCACGGCCCTTCTTTCCATCCCGTTCATGATATGTCCCGCTGATGGAGATCCCGTGGGCATGATCAGCCAATACAATAATTAATGTATTATTGCCATGCTCCTTATTCCATTTTTCTGCGTACTCAACTGCCTGGTCAAATTCAATGGTATCATAAGCCGCCCGCTGCCAGTCCATCACATGAAGCTGTTTATCAATGGAGGCTCCTTCAATCATGGCAAAGAATCCGTTTTTATTCTGACTGAGTATATCCAGAGATTTTCTTGTCATATCCATCAAATTGGGCTGATCGGAAAAGCCCTTTAATACTTTCGGATCCTTCAGCATTTCCCGGTCAATATATACATTCATAGTCCCTGTATGAAAGAGTCCAAGCAGCGGTTTACCGGCCGGAGCCGCCATTAATTCTTTAGATGTTGACACGAAGGTATAGCCCTTATCCTTAAATGCCTGAATCACATTAAAATTATCAGAACGTTTGGAACCGGGAATTCCCTTAGCGAGATAACGTGCCGAGCCCCCTCCCATAATCACATCGGGCCGGTGATACTGTGCCAGATAATCTTTTGCCAGGAAAGCCTGTTCCGCGCGGCGCCGTGTATGCCCGATCATGGCTGCCGGTGTAGCGTCAGTAGACTCCGCCTGGGTAATAATGCCCACCGACATGCCCCGCGTCCGTTTTACGATTTCAGAAATATTTTCCACCTTTGGATCATCCAGGGGATCCTTCGTCGAGTCCTCATAGACCCCCATGGCATTGACGACTGACTTATGCCCCGTGGCATAGGCCGACGCAGAATTTGCACTGTCCGTCACCAGAGAGTCATATCCGCTGGTTGTAATGACCGCATTGTGCTCAAGCTTTTCCATAGCCAGAAGATCATTATATTTTCCATTGGTCATCCCTTTAGAAAGGATTCTGGCGATTTCCCTTGCCTGCAGCGACATGCCGTCTCCTACAAAAAGAATCACATTTTTCGCCAGACGGGGCGCTTTTTCACGGACCACCTGATAGCGTACGGAAGATACTGACGTTCCCTCCTGATCCAGTGCCTTTACGGAAACCGTATAAGGCCCGGTTTGGGGGAATGCCACATCATTCACCCGGTAGGAAATAACGCCGTTTCCCAAATCCTTACGCACAAGCTGTTTTCCAAAAAACTGACCGGCCGGTTTTCCGTTAATAGAAACATCTACCGACTGAAGATTCTGTGCTGCAGATATTTCAACATCAAAATCGAACCGGGCTCCGGACCAGAACTTGGCCGTATCCACTGGAAGAATTCTGATATCCGCCGCATCCGCTGCCGCCGCATTCCCTAAAATAGCACTCCCCGCTGCCATTGCCAGAATCACTTGTTTGATCCATTTTCTTTTCATTACGGTTCCTCCTAAAATAATATGGAATATATTTAAAATATAC
>DIDD01000123.1 GCA_002417965.1 Veillonellaceae bacterium UBA5809 | reverse complement strand
ACTTCGCCGGTGGCTTTCATCTGTGTCCCGATTTCCCGGTCGGCCAGTGTGAATTTCTCAAAGGGCCAGCGCGGGAATTTGATGACTGTATAGTCAATCGCCGGTTCAAAGCAGGCTTTGGTATCTCCTGTAACAGCATTGGTAATTTCGTCCAGATGAAATCCCAGGGCTATCTTGGCCGCCACTTTGGCAATGGGATAGCCTGTCGCTTTGGAGGCCAGGGCCGAGGACCGGCTCACGCGGGGGTTGACTTCAATCACAAAATACTGGTTGGTTTTTGTGTCCAGCGCATACTGCACATTGCATCCGCCTTCAATGCCGAGGTACCGGATGATTTTGATGGAGGCCGTACGGAGCATCTGGAACTGCCCGTCTGTCAGTGTCTGGGTGGGAGCCACTACAATGGAGTCTCCTGTATGCACTCCTACAGGATCAAGGTTTTCCATGGCACAGACAATAATGCAGTTGTCTGCGCCGTCTCTCATGACTTCAAATTCAATTTCTTTCCAGCCGGCCACACACCGTTCCACCAGGATCTGGCTGATGGGAGACAGTTTGATTCCCCGGGCTGCAATTTCCTGCATTTCGTACCGGTCATGGGCAATCCCGCCTCCGGTGCCGCCCAGTGTGTAGGCCGGGCGGATAATGACCGGATATCCGATTTGATCTGCAAAGGCTACGGCCGGTTCCAGTTCTTCAAAAATTTCACTTTCCGGGACCGGCTGCTGAATTTCTTCCATGGCTTCTTTGAACAGTTCCCGGTCTTCCGCGTGTTTGATCGCATGCAGGGCGGAGCCGAGCAGTCTCACATGGTATTTTTCCAGGACTCCTGCTTCCGACAGACGGACTGCCATATTCAGCCCGACCTGCCCGCCCAGTGTGGCCAGCAGGGCATCAGGTCTTTCTTTTTTAATGACTTCCGTCACAAATTCCGGCGTCAGCGGTTCAATGTAAACCCGGTCAGCGATATCTGCATCAGTCATAATGGTGGATGGGTTGCTGTTCACCAGCACGACCTTCATGCCCTCTTCACGGAGGGAACGGCAGGCCTGCGTTCCGGCATAATCAAATTCTGCTGCCTGTCCGATAATGATCGGGCCGGATCCGATGACTAAGACTTTTTTCACGTCCTTGATCACTTTTTGTATTCCTCCATCATCTGAACAAATTTCGAAAACAGATAGAAATTGTCTGTCGGTCCCGGTGAAGCTTCCGGATGATACTGCACTGCCTGGATGGGCAGCGTGCGGTGGCGGAAGCCTTCGATGGTTCCGTCGTTGACGCTGCGGTGTGTAATGATCATGGATTCGGGAAGGTCTTCGTCTGAGACTGCATATCCGTGATTCTGGCTGGTAATATATACGCGTCCGGTTTCCAGGTCTTTCACAGGATGATTGGCGCCTCTGTGCCCAAAGGGAAGTTTGAATGTATGGGCACCCAGGGCAAGCGAAAGCATCTGCAGTCCCAGACAGATTCCAAAAATCGGTTTTTTCCCGATCAGTTCTCTCACGGTATCTGTCACGAAGGGAACATCAGTGGGATCTCCCGGTCCCGGGCTGAGAAAGATTCCGTCAGGATTCACGGAAAGCATTTCTTCCGCTGATGTATGGGCCGGAAAAACATGGACGGTGCATCCGCTTTGTGCCAGACTCACAAGAATATTTTTCTTCAGTCCGCAGTCCAGGAGGGATACCCGGCAGGAACCGCTGCCGAATGTGTAGGGTTTCCCGGCTGTCACTTTTTCCACCTGATTTTTGGGAAGACTCTGTTTCAGCCTCTCCCGGATTTCTTCTTCTGTCCGGTCCGCCCGTACGATGACTCCTTTCATAACGCCGTGGGTTCTCAGCATGCGGGTGACTGCGCGGGTGTCAACGCGGTACAGACACGGCACCTGATGTTCCAGAATGAAGTCCGCAATGGTCCCGCCGCACTGCCAGTTGCTGGGATGGAGGCTGATCTGGTCCAGTACAAATCCGGATGCCGCCGGAGCCCGGCTCTGCATGAATTCTTTGTTTGTTCCATAGTTCCCAATCAGGGGATAGGTCAGTGTCAGAATCTGTCCGCCGTAGGAAGGGTCTGTAAAGCATTCCTGATAACCGGTCATCCCGGTATTGAATACCACTTCCCCCAGTCCTTCTCTGTCTCCCAGCAGTGTCCCTTCAAACCGGTCCCCTGTTTCCATAACCAGAAGTCCTTTCATGCAAGCACCTTTCCTTCCCGCATAACAATACGTCCGTCTACGATGGTCATGACCGCCCTGCCTTTCAGCGTAATGCCTTCAAACGGCGTGAACAGTGATTTGGTATATAATCCGCTGCCGCGGACGGTCCATGTTCTTTCCGGGTCTATGACCGTTATATCCGCCGGATATCCCGGTTTCAGACAGCCTCCCCTGACCCCCAGAAGCGCCGCCGGCGCCGATGACATGACCTGGGCAATCTGGCCCGCTGATATTTTTCCTGTATGATACAGGGCTGTCATGACGGCCGGCAGGGAGGTCTCCAGTCCGGCCATCCCATTGGGGGCGCAGCAGAAGGGCGCGTCTTTTTCTTCATTCGCATGGGGCGCATGGTCGGTCACTACCGCATCCAGTGTTCCGTCCAGCAGGCCCTGGATCAGGGCCTGTCTGTCTTCTTCCGTCCTGATGGGCGGCGCCATCTTGAACCGCGTATCGTAGTTTTTCAGATAGGAATCATTGAAGAAAAGATGCTGGGCCGTTACTTCCGCCGTCACGTGTATGCCCTTCTTTTTGGCCTGCCTGATCAATGCTACCGATTTCCCCGAGCTGACGTGGGCAATATGAATGTGACATCCCGTCAGTTCTGACAGGATGAGATCCCGGGCCACGGCAATGTCTTCTCCTGCCGCGGGACGTCCCGTCACGCCCAGTTCGTAGGATACGGTGCCTTCATTCATATGTCCGGCTGCGCACATGGTGCGGTCTTCTGCGTGATCAATGATCATTTTTCCCAGCATATCGGCATATTCCATGGCCCGGCGCATGAAATCGGCATTTTCTATGTAGTGCCCGTCATCTGAGTAGGCCACGGCTCCGGCCTCTGCCAGATCGCCCATTTCAGACAGCCGTTTGCCCTCCAGGTTTTTGGATACGGCCCCAATGACGCTGACTTTCACTGCGCCTTCCGATTCTGCCCTCTGCAGGACATCCCGCAGTACGGCCGCACAGTCGATGACCGGCGATGTATTGGCCATGGTGGCCACTCTCGTAATTCCGCCGGCCGCCGCCGCCATGGTGCCGGTGCGGATATCTTCTTTGGCTTCCTGCCCCGGTTCGCGCAGATGGACATGCATGTCAATCAGTCCCGGGAGAACCCATTTCCCTTCGGCATCGATGACTTCACTGTTTTCTGTATCGGCTGTACCGCCTGCAGAAATCACCAATCCGTTTTCCACGGCCAGGTCGCCCCGCACGGTTTCTTTTTCACCGGGAATGACTATCTGCCCGTTTTTAATGACAATTCTCAAGATCTCCGCCCCCTGTCAGTGTCAAATACAGCAGTGCCATGCGCACAGCCACTCCGTTTCTTACTTCTTCCTGAATCATGGACTGTCTGTTGTAGGCTGTATCGTAAGAAATCTCTATGCCTCGGTTCATGGGACCCGGATGCAGAACGACCGCATCTTTTTCAGCCAGTGCCAGACGTTCTTCAGTCAGTCCGAAGAGCCGCGAGTATTCACGCAGTGTAGGGAAAAAGCCGCCTGCCGCACGTTCCAGCTGAATTCTCAGCACATTGACGGCTCCGGCCCCCTGCAGCGCTTCTTCCAGTGAAGAGTCCACTACAGCCCCCATTGACTCCAGTTCTCTGGGAACCAGTGTTCTGGGACCGCAGAGGTGGACTTCCGCACCCAGTGCGGTAAAGCCTACAATGTCGCTTCTGGCTACTCTGGAATGGAGAATGTCTCCAAGAATGACATATTTCATTCCTCTGATTTTTTTGCCTGCCTGACGTACTGTGAATAAATCCAGCAGCGCCTGGCTTGGATGGGCATGAGCCCCGTCTCCCGCATTCAGAACAACAGGCACTTTTACCCATGGGCTGGATGTCTGTTTCGCAAAAAAAGCAGCTCCTTCTGACGAATCACGGATGACAATAGCATCTGTCCCCATAGCTGAAAGCGTTAATAATGTATCCCGCATGCTTTCGCCTTTCGTCATTGAGCTGCCGCTTTTTGTAATATTAATCACATCGGCTCCCAGATATTTTCCCGCCAACTCGAAAGAGCTTCGGGTTCTCGTGGACGCCTCGGAAAATAAATTCACCACCGATTTCCCTCGTAAGAGATCTGTTTTCTTATGCCCGGAAGAAAGAATCGATTTCATCTGACCGGCCATTTCCAGAATCCGTTCAATCTCTGATTCGGAAAAATCAGAGAGGCCCAGAACGGACCGGCCCTGCAAAGACATTTGTTTCATTTCGGCCTCCTTCTCACCGCTGACTCAAAAACTGAAAAAATTTCATTCCTACTAATACTACTGGAAAGAGATCAATTTTTCAAGCGCTGAAGCCAAATTTATTCATTAACTTTTTCTGAGTGTTCTGCAAGAGAAGCCGCTGCGCAGATCACATTTCTAAAGGCTTTGGGAATATCGCCGGCTTCCAGCCGCAGTCCCAGGGCCCGTCCCGAAATCACACCTTTATTACTGTAAAACCAGGCAAAATAATAAAATATAAGAGCTTTTACATCACGTCCTGAAATGTGCTTCAACTTTCTCGGCGGATGTTTCTGCCGTGAAATATCCAGTTTCAGG
>DIDD01000044.1 GCA_002417965.1 Veillonellaceae bacterium UBA5809 | reverse complement strand
ATCAGGTCAGGGGAGACAGCGGATTTGACATTGTTGACTACCAGTTGAAATTTTACGGCTACTGTCAGGAATGCCAGAAGAAGAACCGCCGGGAATGAGACCTTATTTTTTTGAAGGCCCCCTGTCTTTCAGCTCGATGATTTCACAAATATTTTTATCGGCAGGATGGCATTATGCGCCGCAGGAACAGGCAGGCCTGACTGTTTCTGTGCGGGGAGAAGAGCGTACATGGCAGGTCTCTGTTCTGTCCAGGGACGGGTCTGTTTCCCAGGTTTTTCAGACGGAAGGAACCAGGGGCGATGTGGGAGAAGCGGTTATGGACCGGATTTATGCCCTGAGCGGTCTTTCCCTGGGGAAATGGGGATATCTGGTGGGGATGCGCCCTGTCAAGGCGCTCTTTCCATTTTTTGCTGAAGGAGAAGGATGGGAGGCAAAGGCACGGGAGTTCCTTTCCCGGAAAAAAGTCCGTTCCGATACGGCTGATCTCCTGATTCAAACGGCTTCCCGGGAAAGGCCTTATATCCCTGCACTGGCTCCGGACAGCGGCTCCGCTGCATTTTATGTGCATATTCCCTTCTGCCCGAGTCACTGCATATATTGTTCTTTCCCCGCGGCGGTGGTGGCTCCCGGAGAGGATCTCTCAGAGTTTACCGGAATTCTCACGGAGGATATCAAACAGGCTGGTCAGATGATGGCTAGGAAGGGAATCAGGAGCCAGTCCATTTATATCGGGGGAGGAACTCCCACGGTTCTGCCGCCGCTGCAGCTCGACCGGGTGCTGCAGTGCATCAAAGAGTTTGTACCTGCCGGTGAGCACTGTGAGTGGACGGTAGAGGCAGGACGTCCGGATACGCTGAATGCGGATGTTTTTTCCGTATTGAAAAAAGCCGGGGTCAGCCGTATTTCTGTCAATCCCCAGACAATGCAGGACCGGATCCTTAAGATGATTGGCCGGTGCCACCGGGCCGGAGATGTTTTTTCTGCTTTTGATAAAGCACGGACATGGGGATTCCGTCAAATTAATATGGATTTTATATTTGGGCTTCCGTCGCAGACTGAAAAAGACGGGGCGGAAAATTTATCAGCGGTTTGCAAATTAAGGCCTGAAAATGTTACAATTCATACATTAGCCGTAAAAAGAGGGAGTCCCTTCTTTGGGAAAGAAGGGTATTTTGATATGCCTCCGGAAGAGACGGTGGACCGTATGCTGACAAAGATGCATCAAGGCCTTCTGGAAGCGGGGTATCATCCTTATTATTTATACAGGCAGAAATATATGAGAGATGATTTTGCCAATATCGGCTATTCTCTGGACGGACAGGACTGTATTTACAATATCCAGATGATGGGCGAGCGGCAGAATGTAGTGGGCGCGGGGCCGGGCTCCGTCAGCAAATGGGCAGACAGCCGGTTCCGGCTCCGCAAGATGTATATGCCCAGGGATCCCCGCATATATGGGAAGAGACTGGCGGAGAATATGGAAAAGCGGTCTGAAATGTTTAAAATATAGAAGTCAGGGAAGGTGTTCAAGAATGCAGGCGCTGAGAGGTACTCAGGATATTCTGCCGGATCAGGCTGATCAATGGCATTATGTAGAGAATGTCATAAGAAGGCTGTGCGGACTTTACGGATACAGAGAAATCCGCACACCCATGTTTGAATCAACAGAGCTTTTCCACCGGGGAATCGGTGATACCACGGATGTGGTAACAAAGGAAATGTATACCTTTGAAGACAGGGGCGGACGTTCCGTGACGCTCCGTCCGGAAAATACGGCTTCTGTTGTCAGGGCCTACCTGGAACATAAGCTGTATGGCGACCAGCAGGTTCATAAATTCTATTATATGGGGTCCATGTTCCGGTATGACCGTCCCCAGGCGGGACGGTACAGAGAATTTCACCAGTTCGGGGTTGAAGTGCTTGACAGCGCTCTGCCTGCAGCGGATGCGGAGGTCATTTCTCTGGCTTATGATATATTTTCCGCTTTGGGACTGCATGATCTGGAGCTTCATGTAAATTCCATCGGCTGTTCCAAGTGCAGGCCCGTATACCGGAAAAAACTGATTGAGTATTTTTCTGCCCGGCAGGATGAACTTTGCGATGACTGCCGGGAGCGGATGGAAAAGAATCCGCTGCGGATTCTGGACTGCAAGGAACCGGGATGCCGCGCAGCAGCAGCGGGAGCGCCGCTTATTACCGATTACCTTTGTGAAGAGTGCCGGGAGAAATTTGAAGCTCTTCAGCAGTATCTGAAAGCTATGGATATTCCTTTTACACTGGATCCGCGTCTGGTCAGAGGTCTTGATTATTATACCAATACGGCTTTTGAGATTCAGTATCCGCCTCTGGGCGCACAGAGCGCGGTCTGCGGGGGAGGGCGCTATGACGGACTGGTTGAGGAAATCGGAGGGCCTTCCATTCCGGGGATTGGATTCGCCATCGGATTAGAGAGGCTGATTCTGGCACTTCAGCTGCAGAATCTGTTTCCTGCAAAACAGGAAAGCCCCCTGGTCTATCTGGCCTGTATCGGACGGGAGGCTTCAGCCATGGGAATGGCTGTTCAACGGGCGCTCCGCAGAGAGAACATTGTTTCAGAAATGGATCTGCAGGGACGCAGCCTGAAAGGGCAAATGAAACAGGCCAATAAACTGCAGGCAGCTTATACCGTCATTATAGGGGACGATGAAGTGAAAAAAGGAACAGCCCTGATCCGTACCATGGCGGACGGAACACAGGAAGAAGTGCCGGCAGATCAGGCGGCCGGACGGATTGTCAAAGCCATAACAAGATCATAAGAAGAGGTGCAGAAAATATGGATACAATGGCAGGAATGAGCAGGACCTGCGGATGCGGCGAAGTAGATCAGCAGCACATGGATCAGATCATTACGCTGGCAGGATGGGTACAGCGGCGGAGGGACCACGGCGGTTTAATTTTTGTGGATCTCCGTGACCGCTCGGGAATTGTACAGCTGGTGATGAGTCCGCAGTACGGGGAGGAAGCTTTCCGCAAGGCAGAATCAGTGAGAAATGAATATGTGCTGGCTGTTCAGGGCAAGGTCCGCAGCCGAAGTGAGGATACCATCAATCCGAAAATGAAAACAGGACGGGTTGAAGTGGTGGTGTCGGAGCTGCGCATTCTGAACCGCGCCAAAACACCTCCTTTTTATGTAGAGGACGGTATTGATGTTGATGAAAATGTACGGCTTAAGTACCGCTACATTGACCTGCGCCGTCCTGAGATGCAGCAGCATCTCATCATGCGGCACAAAATTGCCCATGCCATGAGGGAATTCCTCGATGACAACGGGTTCCTGGAAATTGAAACACCCATGCTGACTAAAAGTACTCCGGAGGGGGCCCGTGATTATCTGGTTCCGAGCCGTGTGAATCCCGGAAAATTTTATGCACTGCCCCAGTCTCCGCAGCTCTTCAAGCAGCTTCTGATGGTTTCCGGACTGGAACGGTATTTTCAGATTGTCCGCTGCTTCCGGGATGAAGATCTCCGGGCAGACCGGCAGCCTGAATTTACCCAGCTGGATATGGAACTTTCTTTCGAAAATCAGGATTTTATCCTGGATTTGATGGAACATATGATGCAGCAGGTGTTCCGATCTGTTCTCCATGTGGAAATCCCGATTCCTTTTCAGCGGATTACCTGGGATGATGCCATGAATCTTTACGGTTCTGATAAGCCGGATCTCCGGTTTGACATGCATTTCCATGATATTACAGGTCTTCTGAAGGACACCGGGTTTAAGGTGTTCCGTTCTGTAATTGAAAGGGGCGGCGTGGTCAAGGCTATTACCGTTAAGGGAGATGCAGCCATACCCCGCCGTGAACTGGACGGTCTTGTGGAGTATGCAGGGCGTTACGGAGCCAAAGGAATGGCCTGGATCGGATTTTTGGAAGACGGCGGCCTGAAGTGCCAGATTACAAAATTCCTCGGTGAAGAGCTGGTCCGTAAGATTGGTGCATTCTGTGAGGCTGAAAAGGGAGATCTGGTGCTGATTATTGCTGATCAGCCGAAAGTTGTGGCACAGGCATTGGGAGAACTCCGGCTTGAAATGGGACGCCGCATGAATCTGATTGATGAAAATGCATTCTGTTTCCGCTGGGTTGTTGATTTCCCCATGTTTGAATACAGTGAAGATGAAAAACGGTATGTGGCCGAGCATCATCCGTTTACTGCACCGAAAGAGGAGGATGTGCAGTATCTGCTCAGTGATCCGGCACGGGTGCATGCCAATGCTTATGATATGGTTCTTAATGGGATTGAAGCAGGCGGCGGCAGCCTCCGTATTTATCAGGAAGAACTCCAGGAGAAAGTGTTTCAGGCCATTGGAATTTCTCAGGAAGAAGCCCGCCAGAAATTCGGGTTCCTGCTGGATGCTTTCCAATACGGGGCACCGCCTCATGCAGGCATTGCCCTGGGCCTTGACCGGCTGGTCATGCTGATGCTCCGCTGTTCCTCGATCCGGGATGTGATTGCATTCCCGAAGACCCAGAGCGCCATTGATCCTCTGACACAGGCTCCTTCTTCTGTAGCGGAAAAGCAGCTGAAAGAGCTTCATATCAAGCTCGATCTTCATAAGGAGTCGGATCTTTTTCAGTGATTCTGAAGGGATCCCGCTCCTGCTGGAACTTGTAAAAACAGATATTTTCTGATACACTATAGCCAAGCAATACCCTGCTGTGTACGTGCAGCCTTTTATTTTGAACCAACACCTTTATATAGGGAGTTCGGAGCCGACGGCTGATGTCAATGCCCCGGATCGGGGACTGACGGATTCTGCCGGTAGGACACCCACCTGCAGATTGCAGACTCAAAATACGGCATTTACGGCATGGTGGGGCTTATAAAAAATCGGCCGCCGAGGGAAACTTGGCGGTCTCTTTTTATCGAAATTACCGGGGCGGATAAAAATGGATTCATTATTTGGGAGCAGAGAAGAAGACCGGCGCCGGTATCAGCCGCTGGCAGAGCGGATGCGTCCGGCGTCTCTGGATGAAATTGCAGGGCAGGAACAGGCTGTGGGACCCGGCACATTTCTCCGAAGTATGATTGAAAAGGACAGTATTCCCTCCCTTTTGCTTTTTGGGCCTCCCGGATGCGGGAAAACAACGATAGCCACTGTGATTGCCCATGTGACAAAGAGTATTTTCGTCACTTTGAATGCCACGGAAAGCGGAACAAAGGAAATCCGGAAAGCCGCAGAAGATGCCCGCCGCAATTTAGATTATTACGGGAAACGGACTCTTGTTTTTATTGACGAAATACACCGTTTTAATAAAGGGCAGCAGGATATTTTTCTGCCTTATGTGGAAAACGGGACATTTGTGCTGATCGGCGCCACTACGGAAAATCCTTATTTTGAGGTGAATCCGCCTCTTCTTTCACGGCTCCGGCTGATCCGGCTGATGCCGCTTAAAGAAGTTTCCCTGCTGAAAATTCTCCGGCGGGCCCTGACAGACAATGAACGGGGGCTCGGGCATTTTCATTATCAGGCAGAAGACAGTGTCCTGACATATATAGCGGCCTGTTCGGGCGGAGACAGCCGTATTTCTCTGAATATTCTGGAGCAGGCAGCCTCTCTTCTGCCGGAAGGGGGCATGCTGACAAAAGAGGAGGTCCGTCAGACTGCGGGAGATCCGGTGCTGCGGTATGATAAGCAGCGTGATTTTCATTATGATATTACATCCGCTTTTATTAAGAGCATGCGCGGGAGTGATCCTGACGGAGCACTCCATTATCTGGCCCGGATGATTGAGGGCGGAGAGCCGCCTTCTTTTATTGCCCGGCGTATTATGATCTGTGCGGCAGAAGATGTAGGACTGGCGGATCCGCAGGCTCTTTCTGTAGCAGTGGCGGCGGCCCAGGCGGCAGAAATGATAGGATTTCCCGAGGGACGTATCCCGCTGGCGGAAGCAGTTCTTTATATCTGCCTGGCAGATAAAAGCAACAGTTCTATCCGCGGGATTGATGCAGCGCAGAAAGAAGTGCGGAGCCGTGCGGACTGGAGCATTCCCGATACACTGCGGGATGCCCACTATCAGGGGGCTTCCCGCATGGGAATCGGCATTGGATACCGTTATCCCCATGATTACGGCGGATGGGTGCCGCAGCAATATCTGCCTGATGAGCTGAAAGACCGTATTTATTACCGGCCGGGGGCCGGAGAAAAGGGAAAGGGGCTTCTCCGTCAGTGGATGGAAAGGCGCAGTCCCCGGCAGAAGGGAGACAGAGAAATCGATGAATAAGAGGAATACCCGGGGAAAAAGAAAACCGGACCGTACAGCGCTGGTGTGTGAGCTTTCAGGACTGGCGCTTTTCCTGACGGGCCTTTTCGTCTGCATCAGCCTGGGCGGTCAGGATGCGGGCATTCTCGGGGAGTGGATCCGTCAGTTTTTCGGCTTCCTTTTCGGTATGGGAGCCTTTGTTCCCGCACTGTTTCTGACAGCTGCAGGCATAGGTCTCCTGTACCGGGGAAAGCCCATAGGACTGCACCGCCGTTTCTGGCTGGCAGTCATACTCTATTTTCTCTTTCTGAGCAGCATTCACCAGATTTACGTGCCGGAAGGAAGAGAACTGATGACAGATCAGATAATCCGGTACGGGGGAATTCTGGGGGGCATTGCCGTTATGGGTCTCCGCACGCTGGCGGGATCATGGGGCACCGCCGTTTTCCTGGCCGGCGCCGTTCTGGCGGATGTTATTCTGCTGACACACTGGTCTCTGTCCGGAGGACTGCAGCATTTAGAGAAAAAAAGTGAAAAACCGATCGGACAGGTGCAGCAGTTTTTTAAAGAAACAGCGGTGCCTGCCATTAAAAACGGTGTGTCCGGAGGGTTTCATAAAGATGACGGGGACGGTCATTTCTTTGATATCAAAGAAAAAACTTCCCGTGAAGAATTCCAGTCTGCCGAAGAGGAAGGGACTGCTTCCGTCCCGGCAGTTCATGGCACAGGGGAGGAGACGGCGCCGGAGGATGATCAAAGTCAGCAGCCCCGTTCATGGACAGAAGCGGATCAAAAACCGGATATTCAGGGTTCTCCTTCTCCTTCAGGCACGGGACACTCGTACCGGTTTCCGCCGCTGTCCCTGCTGAAGTCCGGCGGCGGAAAGCATCATTCAGGAAGGGCTGAAGTGGAGGAAAAAGCCAAAACGCTGGAAAACACACTGCAGAGTTTTGGGATCCATGCCCGGATATCCGATGTGAGCATAGGTCCTGCCGTTACCCGGTATGAGCTGGAACCGGCGCCTGGCGTTAAGGTCAGCCGCATTGTCAATCTGTCGGATGATATTGCACTGCAGCTGGCTGCTACCGATATACGCATGGAAGCGCCTATTCCCGGGAAATCAGCTGTGGGCATTGAGGTGCCGAACCAGACCGTATCTGCCGTATCCTTGAGAGAAGTTCTGGAGAGCAGTGAATTCAGACATGGATCAGGAGGTATTACGGTAGGCCTCGGCAAGGATATTTCAGGAAAAACGGTGATTACCGATTTAACAAAAATGCCCCATCTTCTGATTGCAGGATCGACGGGAAGCGGGAAAAGCGTATGTATTAATACACTCATTACAAGTATCCTTTTTCATGCAGATCCCTCAGATGTGAAGATGATTCTCATTGATCCGAAGGTGGTGGAGCTGTCAGTTTACAATGGAATTCCCCATCTGCTGGTGCCTGTTGTGACAGCGCCCAAAAAAGCAGCCGGCGTTCTTCATTGGGCTGTAAAAGAAATGGAAGGCCGGTATAAATCTTTTGCCGATGCCAAAGTCCGTGACATCCGCGGATTCAATCAGGCATGCCCTGACCGTAAAATGCCTTTTATTGTCATTATTATTGACGAACTGGCCGATCTCATGATGGTGGCCCCTGATGACGTGGAGGATGCCATATGCCGTCTGGCCCAGATGGCACGGGCAGCCGGCATTCATCTGGTTCTGGCCACACAGCGTCCTTCTGTGGATGTCATTACGGGCATTATTAAAGCCAATATACCCAGCCGGATTTCTTTTGCGGTATCTTCCCAGGTGGATTCCCGCACGATTCTTGATATGGCGGGGGCTGAAAAACTGATAGGCAAAGGAGATATGCTTTTCTATCCGATCGGCGCCGCGAAGCCGCGCCGTGTGCAGGGCGCTTTTATTTCTGATGCAGAGGTGGAGGCTGTCACCGGATATATCAAAAAGCAGGGAGAAGCCGATTACGAAGAAATTGATTTTTCCGTCCCTGAACAATCATCTAAATCACTGCCGGAAGGGCAGGAGGACAGCCTTCTGGAGGAAGCGGTTCTCTGGATCATGGATACGCAAAAAGCGTCTGTTTCCATGCTGCAGCGCCGTTTCCGCATCGGATATACGAGGGCCGGGCGGCTTATGGATACCATGGAGACAATGGGAATTGTAGGCCCTGCAGAAGGGGCCAAGCCCAGAGAGATACGGATGACAAAAGAACAGGTTCAAAATACTTATTTTCATAAAGAGGGAACACCATGACACAAGAGACAGCAGGAGCGCTGCTGCGGGACAAGCGTGTGAAGGCAGGCCTTTCGGCAGAGGATATTTCCAAGGGAACTTATATTAGAAAAACCTATATTGATGCCATTGAAGACAGCCGTTATGACATTCTGCCGGACCCGGTCTATGCGCGGGGACTGATCAGAAACTATGCGCTTTATATAGGCTGTGACCCGGCGGATATGATTAAACGTTTTGATCAGGAAGTGGCTGCTTCAGCCCCTCCCATACAGGTGGGGCTGAACCGGCGGGATGTACGCAGAATCCGTATGGGCATGAAATCTGGTGTGCAGGTGGTCAACGGGAAGACAGGCGGACGCAGGAGACGGCGTTCATTTGGAAGAGCAGAATGGCTGATTATCCTGTTCCTTGTCGGATCCGTTACGGTTTTCTGGATCTATATGTTCTGGATGTAAAATACAGAACATATGTGTGGTATAATACAGAAGCAAGAGGTGAGGGTATGCGGAGGACATGGCCTGTCATTCTTTTCCTGGCTCTGGTTCTGTCTGTTTTCTCAGGCGTTTTTTATATTCTGCAGAAAGAGACGGCAGACCGTCAGGAGAGGGAAGCAGCAGATGCCGTTCCGGAAGAAACGCTGCTGGTCTGCTCGGATATTCCTGAAGAGCTCCTGAAGCTTATCAGTGATTCTTTTTTCAAAGAGGAAGGCATACGTCTGGATATAACAGCTGTTCCTACGGCTCAGCTGACAGAGCGGATCCGTTCGGGAGAGGCTCCTGACATTATCCTTACTTCACAGGGAATACTCCAGGATCTGAAAAGAAAACATCTGCTCCGCCCTTATCTTTCACAGGACACAGATACCGTGCTGGATGAATTCAAAGATACTGACGGAAGCTGGACCGGGATCTGGCTGGATCCGGTTGTATTTGCCGTAAACAGTGATTTTGCCGCCCAGCATCCGGAGATGAATTATACATGGGATCAGGTACTGTCCCGTCCCGATATCCGTCTTTCAATTACAGATTTTGTTGCGTCTGACATGTCGGAGGATTTTTTTCTGTCCATGGCGGAATTTTACGGCACGGATGAAACTTTCAGGAAGCTGAAGGAAGCGGCGCCCCATGTGGTGCAGTACGGCAAGTATCTGTCCACGCCTGCCAGGCTGGCAGCCATGGGA
>DIDD01000140.1:1980-4402 GCA_002417965.1 Veillonellaceae bacterium UBA5809 | reverse complement strand
TCCGCCGCACCATGCCGGACAGGACAGAAGCCGCAGGCAGCCTTACTTCTTACTTATCAAGCAGCTTGAACAAATCTGCATGATACCATTTTTCAGAAATCTTGGACAATGTTCCGTCTTCTTTCAGCTTTTTGAGCGCTGCATCAATTTCTTCCGCCAGCTTCTTCTCATTCTTATTCACCAGGATCACCGTCTTGTTGACCTGAATGGCCTCAGGAAGCGCCACAACTTCGAAATTATCCTTCTGGGCCAGTGCTTCCATGCCCACATTATTCGGATAAATCAGATAATCATACTGTCCTGTCAGCAAAGAATTAACTTTTTCTGCCGGGGTCAGCCCGTCCTGCACCGGAACCATATCGCCCAAAATCTTATTGTTCTTTTCATTCCAGTCCGTCAAAATCCGGAAAGCGCCGCCGTTGGGACGGTTTGGAACCATCTTCAATTTTGCATTGGCCACATCCGTAAGATTCTTATAACTGCCGGCCTTGTCCTTAGGCATATAGATAACCAGAGCACTGGCTCCGATCGGATTCTCCGGAATCAGGTACATCTCCTGTCTCTTTTTATTGACATAATACCCTTCTGTAGCGGCCTTGGCATCACCTGATTCCATCATGACATCCTCTGTGGCCGGGGGCACTGCCTGAATCTCCATGGTATAACTCTTCAAATTCTGATTCACTGCCTGAAGAACATCATATTCATATCCCTGAATCTTGCCATTTTCATCCTGCCAGGACAGAGGCGGCTCTGTAGCAGACACCACGACCTTCACCGGCGTTTTCCCGCCTGCGGCTGAAGCCGCCGGCTGTGAACCGCCTTCACTGCTCCCGCAGCCCGCCAGTCCCACAGCTGCTCCCAGAATTAATAACCCCGCTGCATAAGTCTTCCACTTTTTCATAGTCATCCTCCTGTTATCTATATGTTTAAGTCAATAATGAATAACATATAATCATAATACATCAAACTGCCCCTTCCGTCCACAGAAAATCCGGTCATCGGAGGCCTGTCCCTCAAAAAATTCAGAGCTCCTGCCATCCCTTCTTCTCTTTTTCTTTACAACAAAAAATCCCCCATCCCACTAAGGGACGGAGGACCCGTTTTTCCACCCAAATTCGCCCATACGTCACCGCACCGGCCTTGTCAGGTACTATTTCTGTCAGAAACATACCCCAGCGCTGTATCGGGCGCTCCCGGCTTTCCCTACTTCCTTCCATTCAGGAAAACCAGCTCCAAGATGCACTTCACCGAAAATACCCTGCACCCTTTTTCACCATTCCGGGCTCTCTGCCGCATGCCTTTTCGATTACTCTTCTCTTCTCAGCCAAAACTACATCAACTGATCAGCAGTCAATGCAACTATTGAATTGAAATCATTGTAACATCGGTCTTTATTCCTGTCAACCGCAAAAAAACAGTCTGCAGTGTTTGTGTGAAACGCACGTGATATTGTCATAGCAGTAACGCAAATGAATTTGTCACCTTTTTGTATATCCCGTATACTATCTCCAATATGAATGAGGAGGCAGTACGATGAGAAAGGTCGTTTTAACAATGTATGAAGATTATCAATACCAGAAAGTAAAGAACTGCGTTGATCAAAACGGTAATTTTAAACGTCTATGTTGTCAGCTTCATTGTTCACAAAGAACCGGCCGACGCAAAATGGCCGGATATAAACTCCATGGGAAAGCTTTTTTCCGTCACAAGAACCATTTCCATAAACCTGCTTCTGCTATTCCCGAATCACTCCGCTCGCAAATCCTTCAGATTTACCATACTGACTATTATGACGCCAATTTTCTCATTTCCATGAATCTAAAGCAGATCTTTCCCCTGCTGACAAATCACACATCCCCTGCATCCATCACTGAATATCCCCGCCGGATCAGCTCCCTGGCAAGAAATCCCTGCCCGGAAATTAAAGTACCCGTAAAATGGCCGTCATAGATCTGACGCACACCGCAGGTAGGACTTCGTGACTGCAGAATAATCAAATCAGGAGACTCCCTTTCAATCAGGTCAATCGCGCGCTGCACACCCAGATGATAAACAAAATTCACATCTCTGCCGTCACTGTCCACCATCTTTCCATCCCGTATCTCTGCACATTTTCTCGGTATACCAAGTCCCGCCATAACCTCTGGGCACAAAGCGGTCACCTCATGTCCCGCCACAAAACGGATTACCCGGTCATTGAGATTATTCTTTCCGTTATACTTGCAGTCGGATCCCATCAAACAGGCACTGACAATGATTTTCATGTGGTTATTTCCTCCTGTCAGACCATTTTTTGCTCTATTCTTCTATTATATATCATGGGTGCCAGGATACTGCCCCGTACCTTGCCTCCCGTTCCTGCCTATGCTATAACTGATTTATCAATACAGCAGAATACCGTGACATTTGATTTACATCC
>DIDD01000140.1:0-1812 GCA_002417965.1 Veillonellaceae bacterium UBA5809 | reverse complement strand
TGGGGCCGTGGAACAACTGACTGCAAATGCGTCATGCTCTCTGAACTGGAAGCAGTAGAATCCCTTTTCACAGAGGGATTCGCCCCGGATTATGACATTTATCTCGCATTCGGGCACAATGAAGAAATTACCGCACAAAAAGAAAACAAGGGAGCTTTTCTCATAGCCCGTGAACTTGAACGCCGCGGCATTACCCTGGGATGTGTATTTGACGAAGGCGGCAGCGTCACTCATATCCATACCGGCCAGTTTGAGGGATACGCAGCCAAAATTGCCATGGCGGAGAAAGGCTTCAATGACTATGAAATCTTTCACGACTGCGCCGGCGGCCATTCTTCCCGTCCAGGTCAGGGGAGCGCTCTCGGCGCTGTAGCCCGGGGCATTGTTATGCTGGAAGAAAATTCTTTTCCTTACCGCCTGACCCCGCTCACAAAGATGCAGCTCTCCGCCATGTCTTCCTACATGGAAGAGCCGGGAAAGACTGTCTTCGCTGATCCCTTACATCATGAAAAAGAACTGATAGAAATGGCCCGTCAGGATCCCGAACTGGATGCACTCCTCCATACCACCATGGCCGTCACCATGGCATCAGGAAGCCAGCAGTCCAATGTCATGCCTTCCCATGCCTCAGCCACAGTCAACTGCCGGCTGCTGCAGGGCGACACTTCGGAATCCGTACTAGAATACATCCGCAGCCATATTCCAAATAACCTGGGCGTCCGCCATATATCAGGATCAAGCCCTGAAGCTATTCGGGATATAGATCCCGCCGGTCCTATCAGAACCGCTTCCGATACATTAAAAGAACTATACGGTCCTGATACTCTCATCATTCCCTCTCTCATGGCAGGAGGAACAGATTCCCGTTTTTATGCCCCCATCTGCAGCAGCGTTTTCCGTTTTGGAAGCCTGCTTCGGGATGACCGTTGGGGAAAAGCCCATGAAGTTGACGAAAAAATCCCCTGCGATGCCCTGCCGACCGGAGTATCATTCTTCCGTGCATTTCTGAAAAAATACAGCCGCGGCTCCCAGGACTGAAGGCGGCATGCCTCTAACCTGAAAAATATTTTCCATCATAAATAAACTGACCCCTGTCAATTAGATCTGCCGATCGGATTCATAGGATCAGTTTTTTTATGACAAATTATATCTGTCAATGCTGATCCGGTCCATGGCGGGACCGCTTTTTACCAATATATAAAATAATGAATACTTTCTGCCTGTAAATTCCGAAATCTTTTATCAGACAAAAACCGGAAGAATGAAATCCCAATTTTTGATTTTTCAGCATTCATGCCGTATGATAAAAAAAGAAATCTCCGTCAAAAAAACCGGAAAATAAGATGCGCCAGACATAGACATCCGCTCTATACAGCTTCCCCTCATACATATCCCGGAACCCCACCCCGCAGAAAGGATCCTCTCCTGTTATGAAAAAAATCCTATTTTTCCTGTCCCTTGTACTGACCCTCACGGTCTTCCCCGTATCCGCACAAAACTGGTACTATGTCGGACAGTCTCCCAATGATGAACAAGTATTTATCAACAACTCTGCCGTTATGAAAAATGACGTTCAGGCCGTTGTTGCCATAAAGACCAACCCCAGCCGGTCCGGCCGGAAAATCGATCCCGACTGCCAGTACGATATAACGATTTATACTATTACAAGAAACTACTACTATTCAATTGACGGCGTTTATCTATACAATGACAGTCAAAAACTGATCCGCCGCCAGGATAAAGCGACCGCCCAGAAACCAATCCCCGCCGGCAGCATGCTGGAGAAAATATACCAAATGGTCTGGTAACCTC
>DIDD01000040.1 GCA_002417965.1 Veillonellaceae bacterium UBA5809 | reverse complement strand
CTGAATAGCCGCGTCACCTTTCTCCAGCTTTTCCAGATCAATGCATAAACGACTCCGTTGCAGCGTACCTGCTTCCGGATGATCTGCCAGCTCAGAAATAGTGTCACAGTGAAAATCAATGTACTTCATATCTACCCCCCCTTACATGATTTATTCATGTTTCTTGATACAATGATTATACGACAAACCGTATTGTTCTGTCTCTATACCAGTTCTCCCGGGATTCATCGCCATCTATGAATTTGCACGGTTTTTAAAAAACAGTTACAATAAAAGAGATTAACTAATAGAAAGGACTCTGCAGTGAAAAGAAACCAAAACACCCTTATACAGCCCGTTTCTTATCAGGGAAACGGGCTCCATTCCGGCCTTCCCGTATCCATGACGCTCTGTCCGGCTCATGCCGGCAGCGGGATTTGCTTCCGGCGTACTGACCTTCCAGGCACCGCGCCCATACCCGCCGCCGCAGAATATGTCACCAATACCCTGAGGGCCACGACCTTGGAAAACGGTCCTGCCAAAGTATTTACCGTAGAACATATATTATCTGCACTGTATGCCATGCAGATCGACAACTGCCTGATTGAGATGAATGCAGCGGAACCGCCTGTTGCAGACGGAGGAGCACTCACTTTTACGCAGATGATCCGCAGGGCAGGAATTTTGGCCCAGGATAAACCTGCCCGCACACTCCTCCTCCCTCATGAATTCAGCGTCTATGAGGGCCCTAAATTCATCGTGGCTCTGCCCTACCCCTGTCTCCGTATTACTTATACCTCCATCAATTCCCATCCTATGCTCGGCACACAGGTACTCGATATCACCATTACACCCGAGTCCTATGAAAAAGAAATTGCCGGTGCACGGACCATCGGTTTTACATGGGAGCTGGAAGCCTTAAAAAAGCTGGGACTCGGCAAAGGCGGAACAGTCGAAAATGCTGTTGTCTATTCAAAAACCGGATGTCTATCCAAACTCCACTGGCCGGATGAACTGGTACGGCATAAGATTCTTGATATTTTAGGAGATATTTCTCTTGTAGGTCCGGTTAATGCCCATATCATCGCTGTTCTTTCCAGTCACAAACTCAATGCCGAGCTGGCATCGAAACTGCTTGATTTTCGCCGTAAGGAGGAATTATAATGGAACTCAATGTAAAACAGATCATGGAAATACTGCCCCACCGCTATCCAATGCTGCTGGTTGACCGCATTCTTGACCTGGCCCCAATGAAAAGTGCAGTAGGCATTAAATGCGTCACTTATAACGAACCTTTTTTTCAGGGACATTTTCCGGGAAAACCAGTCATGCCCGGAGTGTTGATCTGTGAAGCCATGGCACAGGTATCAGGCATTGCTCTTCTGTACCCCGAAGAAAACCGGGGTCTGATTCCTCTTTTTACAGGGATGGACCGCGTCCGCTTCCGTTCTCCGGTCATGCCCGGAGAAGTCCTGGAAACGCATGCTGAAATTAAAAAAATCGTAGGACGTATGGGCAAGGTTCACTGCGAATCTTCTGTAGGTGCCATCAAAAAAGCAGAGGCAGATTTTATGTTTTGTCTGATGGATGCCAACGAAGAAAAAATTTAAAAAATGTTTAACCGAGAAATTCAGTTAAAATTGCCTGATAAAGAAAGCTAAGGTGTGATTTTCCATCTTAATCTTCATATTTTCGCCAAATTGGCAGTTCCTGTTCTCCCCATACAGGCCGATTATGTGGTAAGTGAAAAGAGCATGTTAGCAGTAAGTAATAAATTTTCAAATTTGAAAATGGAGGAGTATGGACAATGGAATTACAAATTGTCAAAGCAGTGGATCCGAGAATCCATCCTACAGCCATCATTGATCCCTCCGCCATCCTTCACAAAAATGTCGTCATTGGTCCTTATGCGGTCATTGGTCCCCATTGTGAAATCGGCGAAGGCACAGAAATCGGTCCGCATGTGATTATCGATCATCACGTTAAGATCGGCCGGAATAATAAAATCTATGGTCATGCCATGCTGGGCGGAGATCCTCAGGACCTTAAATACAAGGGTGAGTTCAGCACCGTGGTGATTGGAGACAATAACCTGATCCGTGAATTTGTCACCGTACACAGAGCCACCGGAGAAGGCTGTGAAACCCATATTGGATCCAACAATATGCTGCAGGCCTATGTCCATATAGCTCATAACTGCAATTTGGGAAACTCCATCGTCATATCGAGTTATTCCGGGCTGGCAGGACATGTGACGGTAGAAGACCATGCTGTAGTCGGCGGACTCGCCGGACTTCACCAATTCGTTAAAATCGGGCGGAACAGCATGGTGGGCGGCATGTCCAAGATTGTACAGGATGTCTGCCCTTTCGTCATCGTGGACGGCAATCCGGCCCGTGTCGTGGGCCTCAACAGTGTAGGATTAGCCCGTAATAATATTTCTCCGGAAGTCAAAAGCGACCTCAAAAAAGCATACCGCCTGATTTTCCGGTCCAACCTGAAACTCGTGGATGCCATTGCTGAAATGGAGCAGGAACTTCATGCCTCGGAAGAAGTAGAGCATCTTCTCCGCTTCTTGAGAAACTGCGACAGAGGCCTCTGCCGTACGAGAGATAAATAAACAGGCAGTCAAAAAGCGTACCGNNCGGTACGCTTTTTGACTGCCTGAAATATCCATAACTCTTTTCTGCAGACTAATCCCCGGATTCTGCATCCGTCTGAACTGCCGGCCAGTCTATTAAAAATCAATACTGTAAGCGACCTGCCAATTATACGGCAGATCAATATTTTCATATTGATTCACCGAATTCACATGACCGGTGATATTGTTCAGAGTCAGCGTCACCCGCTGCCCGGAAGCCGGACGGTACTGAACATTAGCTGACAGATTGATATAAGAAGGTATATCAGACACCATGCCATTAATAAGATAATAGCTGGTCTGACGGTCTCCTAAATAGAGATAATTAACATTGGCTGTCCACTTTTCCCGTTCATAAGTCACACCCGCCGTATACTGAAGACGTGCATTATCCTGCTTCCACCCCCCATCATCATTATCCTTCGGATTGGAAATGGATATTCCTCCATGCCATGACCAGAATGGATTAATTTTCTTTGTATATTCTGCCTCCACCCCGGTATTGCGGAAATCTCCTGCATTGGACAGATAATCGGTACTATCCGGATTCTTTTTCCATGCAAAACTATTCTGGATATCCATATGATAAATGCTGACTTTGAAAGAAGCGGCATCGTAAATCCATTTGAGCCCTGTTTCATAAGTCCACCCCTCCTGCGGTTTTAAAGCGTTAAAAGATGTACCGTCTTTCATAAAGTATTGATTGATCGCCGGCATCTGAAAAGATTTTCCCACATTAATAAACCAGGATGTATGGGCATTCAATTTATACAGCGTCTGGATCTGGGGCAGAAAAACATTTTTATCTTTGGCATAATCTGCTGAATGCTGTCCCCTGGCGCCAAGAATGACTGTAAAATCAGGCGCTGCCGCATAGGAATAGGAACCATAGAGCGAAATATTATTTCTATGAGTGCTATTATAATAGCCTGCTGCTGAACTTTTCATACCATGGTAATTTTCCCGGCTGAAGGTAAATCCAGTCACCAGATAATCCCGGCCTTCTCTGAAATTCCACTGCTTCTGCGTATCAGAAGTCCAGCTGTACATATCATACCTTTCTGAAATGTCATCAGTCCCTGAAGAATAAGTATACTTATTCGAATGAGATCTCCTCTTATTGTAGGCCAGCACTGATTTCCATCCATTATCTCCGCCGTCATATACCAGATTTACATTATTTCGAATATCCTTATAGCGATATAATATAGAACGTTTCCCTGAATAGTCAGTATAACGCGGCCTGTTGCTCTCCTGCTCATAATAGCTCCAATTCAGATTGAGGTGGTCTGTCAGCTGCGCCGTCATAAAAAGGCTGTCATTTTTACCTTTATCCAGTCCATAAGGTGAAATAACACTGTGTGTCCCGGACTTGGAACTCAGTCCCTTTCTTGAAGTTCGACTTATGCCGTCAATAAACTGTCTTTGATAATAGACTGATACTTTTTCTGCATTAAATCCCGTATCCCAGGAAGATAGATAATTGCCGTAGGAAGTGCCAATGGTTCCTCCCGTTTTTCCTCCTGGTTTTTTTGTGATAATATTGACGACCCCGCTCAAAGCCTCCGATCCATATAAGACCGAACTGGCGCCCTTGACAATCTCAACCTTTTCTACTGCATCAACAGGTATCCCCGCTGCCGTATTGTAATTCAGCAGATTAACAGGTGCTCCGTTGACAAGCACCAGAGTTCCCTTATCAAATCCTCTAATTGTTGCACGGCTCGTAGACATTCCATAATCAGGAGTTGCACCGCCTCCCCATGACATGCTGTTGAATCCAGTCACACGGCTCAATGCGTCAAATACTGATACAGCTCCCGTATCCCGCAGTTCCTTTGACGTAACCAGCGCCGTTGATGCGGGTACATCAAGTTCCTTCACTTCCCTGCGCTGCGCCGTTACCACTACCGGATCCATTTCATATAAAGCCGTTTCACCAATATCCGCCATAGCAGAAACAGCAGCGCCTGCCGTTAGAAAACAAGCTGCTGAACAAACATACATCCATTTTTTCCCCATTGACTTTTTCCTCCTCAAAAAAGCACTCAGAAGTTTATCTTCTTTCCCCGATAATAATCTTCTTTTCCCTTAATATAGAACCAACATTTTTATATTAATACTCGATAAATAAAAAATCAAGATTATCTCTTAAAAAAATATAAAATGATGATCCTTATTATCCCTTTGCAGAATTCCCTTATCTTTTTCTTGCTGAGACGGGTTTCAATTCCACATAAAAAAAGCGGCAGATCATGACCGGTCTGCCGCCTGAAAAAAGTTCTTTTTGTAAGACGCACTGTCAGGCACAGCAATTCTTTTATGTACGCTTTCTTTCATATGTCACAAAATAATGGGGCAGTGTATTGGCTTCTCCCTGCAATTTCTCCGTCTGCACCCATTCATTCATTGCAAATTCAGGAAAGAAGGCATCTCCGTCAAAAATTTTTTCCACCTCAGTAAGATAAAGACGGTCCGCATAAGGGAGAAAAATTTGATAAATACAGGCCCCCCCAATAACAAAATTTTCCCCTTCCGGCAGCGATTTCATCAATTCAGCAGCCGAACTGAAGAGCCGGACCCCATGGGGGACCTGATAATGCGGATTCTTTG
>DIDD01000073.1 GCA_002417965.1 Veillonellaceae bacterium UBA5809 | reverse complement strand
ATCTGTAATTCAATCCACTTTATTTGGAGCCAACTGCAGCATCAAATGCACAGATTCAGAACTCAAGCAGACCCGCTGATCTTATTAGAAATTGCGCAGTATTTCCATTATCTCCCGGAAATTTTTTCAGTTAAATATTTTTCTGTCCATTTTGTTGAGCCATATCTCTATTTTTTTGACTTCTCCATCACTAATGGGGATCCATCAGTGTTCATTCGGTAATAAAATAGGACGCCATCCCGCTTTGTTCCCCGTTGATCCCCTCTCTGCAGCTTGCTTCTTTAATATTTATCACTGTGTATTTGATCCCCCCTTCATATCTGATACACCAATATCAAAATACCTCTTGACATCGAAAAGCGAATTCCATTATAATAATGTTCAGCACAATTGGGGGTATAGCTCAGCTGGGAGAGCGTCTGAATGGCATTCAGAAGGTCAGCGGTTCGATCCCGCTTATCTCCACCATAAAAAAATATGTACCCTGCAGATTGACTGCAGGGTTTTTTATTATATAGTATTTATTTGGGATGGAAAGAGGCTTTTGATGGATAAAAAATCTGTACTGCTGCTCTCTATGGGCCATTTGGCCTGTGACTCAGCCAGCGGTGCCATACCGGCGTTATTAACATTTTGTGTAGCGCATTTGGGGTATACTTATGAAATGGCGGCAGGGCTCACTTTTGCAGGATGTATTTTATCTACTGTAGCCCAACCTCTTTTTGGTCTCCTCTCCGACCGTCTCACAAAAAGCTGGCTGATCCCTGCAGGTATTCTTATCAGCGGAATCAGTCTTGGTTTGACCGGTTTATTTTCTTCTTATTGGATGATATTTTTGCTGATTATGATTTCAGGCATTGGCGGTTCCATTTTTCATCCGGAAGCCGCACGTCTTGTGAATCAGGTGTCCGGGCCAGGAAAAGGGACGGCTCTTTCTCTATTTTCTGTAGGCGGCAATGCAGGATTCGCCATAGGTCCGCTGATTATGGCTACTTCTCTGTATTTTTTTGGTGAAGCAGGCACACTTGTCACTGCCCTGCTTTCTTTTTTAGCCGCTGCAGCTTTATTGCCCTACTTGAGAAAAATGAAACTCCATGCCGCGTCTTTAGACAAAGGATTGGCATCTTTGGGCAAAAATGACTGGAATTTGTTTTTCCGTCTTACTTTCTGCATCTTTTCCCGGTCATTGGCTTTCACTTTTGCCAATACATTTATTCCTCTTTTCTTTCTCCGCATACTTCATACAGATGCACTGACGGCATCGCACCTTCTGACCTTTTTGTTTTCCATAGGGGTGGTCACGACATTGATCGGCGGATTGCTGGCCGATCGTCTGGGTTATGTCAGGATGGTACAAATTTCAGCTTTTATTCTCCTTCCTTCCATGTTGGCCCTTGCTTATGTTTCTCATCTGTGGGCAGCTGTTATTCTTCTCGTTCCCATTGGCTTTTCTATATTTGCCCCTTTTTCTTCCATTGTCGTATTAGGCCAGCAGTATCTGCGGCGTTCAATTGGCTTCGCCAGCGGAGTTACTTTCGGAATTGCATTTTCATTCGGCGGTATTCTGGCACCCTTTATGGGCCGTTTTGCAGACATTCACGGTATTTTCCCACTTTTTTTCTTTATGGCTTTGATAAATCTTCTGGGACTCTTGTTTTCTCTCACACTCCGGGAAAAAAGGAGTGTATCCCAAACATAAATATTTCAATTGTTTGTTCACGCTTTTAAACGAGAAATAATAACAGGGAAATCCGCCCCGTGTCAGTGGTGGATTTCCCTGTTATTATTTTCTCAGCATTTCTTCCAGAATAATATTATCTGTTTCTTTCATTCCGTCATGAGCAATCACTGATACTGTATGTATGGTATCATCAACATCTTTTTTTACGATACCGTCTCCTGCATGAAAGGTATTTCCTGATTTCGCCTGACGGTATGCAATTTCGCCTGTTCCGACTGCCATGCCAATTTTCATGGCACATGACGGTTTCGCCCCATCGCACACAACTCCGGACAGCGAAGCTAATGTATTTGTTAATGTACCCCGGATCACATCTCCATTTTCTCCGTGAAGGAATGCAATGCCCGCCGCACCTGCCGAAGCGGCGCTCATGGCTCCGCAATAGGCCGACAGTTTGCCGATCCCTGACTTTAGGTAAAGCCCTATCAGGTTCGCGAAGACAAGTGATCTGACAAGATTTTCATGATCAGTTCCCATATGGTCCGCTTCAAGAATAAGGGGCACAGACAGCGTAATTCCTTGATTTCCGCTCCCGGAGTTAATCATAACCGGAAGACTGCAACCGCTCATTCTTGCATCAGATCCTGCCGCCGCGTAGGCCTGTTTTATCCTTCCAAAATCAGAGCCCCCTTCTAATATCATTTTCCCTATATTAGCGCCCCATTTATGAGAAATGCCTTCCCGGGCAATTGCCATATTATATTCTATTTCTTTTTCAATGACTGGACGGAGCAGATCGATATTGCCCTGTCTGGCGAAAGACTCAATTTCTTCAAAATCAGCAGTAAAGGTATTTTTTTCTTCCTCCGTTTCCGGTACAGAAAATATGGTTTCCCCATCTTTTTCAATCTTGACTACATGTGTATGGGAATTTTTTACTGCCACTACAGCACTATGTCCTTGTCCTCTGACTTCTGCTTCAATATATAAATTTGGAACCCTAGGCACAAAATCAACATGACATACACCTGCTTCGTAAAGATGAACGGCCTGTTTTATTTGTTCATCTGTGACAGATTCCAGAATCTCTAAATTTTTTTCTGATTTTCCTACCAGCATGCCTAATAATGCACTATATTCAATGCCCTTTTTTCCTCCCGAATTGGGGATTACTACACTTTTGGCATTTTTGATCATGTTTCCGCTGCATCGGATCCATAATTCTTCAGGAAATAGGCCTAATACTTCTCTGGCTCTTGCCGAGGTAAATGCCAGTGCAATCGGTTCTGTGCAGCCAAACGCAGGAATAATTTCTTTCAGAAAATAAGCGGATAAGTCCATTTATATTTTCCTTTCTTTACGTATCATAGAAAAAAAGCACCCTGCAGCTTCAAGATGCTATCATGCACGTCCCTTTATTTTTTTCAGTGTATCATGCTTTTCTGTAACCTGTCAATTATTTGAACTGCAAAAAAAACAGACAGTCACTGGACTGTCTGTTCGGCAGCTTCACATGAGCTGCTGCTTTCACAAAAGGGGGGGGTGAGGACCTGTCTGCAGTCCTCTGTGAAAGAAGAAAAAGATAAGAAAAAAACTATATAATGAACTCCCTTTCAGGAGGCCATTCAAAAGGAGGGGATGAGCGATGATGATGTTCCCTGTCACCATCATCGCCCATACAGAAGAAAGAAAGGAAGATGACTCAGCAATGAAAACGCTGATATATGTAAAGTTTTCTCCCCTGAGAGAAAACCATACAACAAATTGAATATGTATTTCTGACGACGGGAAGGGAGAATGGTGTTCCCTGTCACCATCCTCCTCTTTCTAATAAATGCAGATTTTCCTCAAAAACTGCATCTATATGCGAGAAAAGGAATAATTAATAATAAAAAATACCTGTCTCCACGACGAAGACAGGATATATCCTATATCAGCCTTCCCATCTCTCGTGGGTCAAACGGTGATTCCAAACAGGCAGTTCTCCTGACTTCGCTTCATCGCTCCTCCGGTCTTCCCAGTTTCCCAGTGACATTATCGGATTTACTCTGCGTTACAGTGGCGGGACCGTCCCGGATTTTCACCGGTCTTCCCTATTAAGCCTTGCGGCACCTGTTCCTCTGTATTTCTATTTTCAAACAAATAGAAATAAATCCCACAAAAAAACTCTCCCTGCGAGACGCAAAGAGAACCAATTCTGATATCCCTTCCCATCTCTCGTGGGTCAAACGGTAATTCCAAACAGGCAGTTCTCCTGACTTTGCTTCATCGCTCCTCCGGTCTTCCCAGTTTCCCAGTGACATTGTCGGATTTGCTCTGCATTACAGTGGCGGGACCGTCCCGGATTTTCACCGGTCTTCCCTATTAAGCCTTGCGGCACCTGTTCCTCTGTATTTGTTTTCATTATCATAACACTCATAATCTGTCCTGTCAATAAAATTTATTTCTATACATAAAATTCTTGTGTAGGATTACCATCCATATGTTACATCCGGACAATGAACGAAAAAGAAGACCCACTTTTGTGTTATGCTTGATTCATCACAAAAAAGCCATCAAAAGGGGTCTTCTTCATGAACAGCATATCACAAGACACACATTACCGTCTATCTCTTCTTTCCTATGCAAAACGTTTTGGCGTTTCTAAAGCTTCCAGAAAATATCATGTGAACCGCCAGTTTATCTATCGTCTCCGCTGGCGTTATGACGGATCTCCTGACTCTTTGCTTCCTCATTCACGCAGACCTCATTCCCATCCCAACCAACATACGGAACAGGAATTAGCTCTTATCCGGCGCATCCGCAGGCGCAATCCTCATGACGGTCTTGTCGTTTTTTGGGTTAAGCTGTGCCAGCATGGATATACACGGTCTATCTCAGGTTTATACCGGGTTCTGCAACGAAGTCACTTAGCTCCTGTCAAACTTCCTAACCCTAAATATGTTCCCAAACCTTATGAAAAAGCTTTTTATCCAGGCCAAAAGGTTCAGGTTGACGTCAAAGTAGTCCCTTCTGCCTGTATTGTCGGACAAGCTCATGAAAAAGGGAAAAAATTTTATCAATATACAGCAATTGATGAGTGCACGCGGTTTCGCTTCCTGGCTGCTTTTGAAGAACAGAATACTTTTGCTTCCATGCGTTTTCTTCAACAGCTGGTTCATCATTTTCCTTTTCCCATCCATAAAATACAGACAGATAATGGATTTGAATTTACTAAACGTTTCAGCAAAGATCCGGAAG
>DIDD01000134.1 GCA_002417965.1 Veillonellaceae bacterium UBA5809 | reverse complement strand
TCCCTTATATGAGCGGCTTCTACATCAGCTGCTTTTATACTCAGCCATGCGTGTGGATCATATGCACCATGCTCCTTGACCTCTTCCGCATCTTGATTCATAATGGGATTTACATCCTTTGATGCTTCTACAATAATCAGATTGGAATTCCCCGCTGCCTGAACTGCTTTCTGTGCCCACGGCTCCATGCCTAATCCGTTGTATACAAATACACGCGCTTCCGCTATGCGCCTGATATCATCTCCTTTTAATTCAAAATCATGAGGTTCTGTTCCGTCAGAGGAATTAATGAAATACTGATAAGACACATTTTATGGAGAATGAAAATATATTTCAATCAGCCCTGTACATTGGATTTCAACTAATGTACAGGGCTGATTTTATGAGGGCTGGCATACAGATTGTTTCCATAGCATCTTTTTTGGCGGGGGACTGCGTTTACTTTTATATCCAAAAAATATTTATTACTTATTAAAAACTTCTTTTTTATGAAGAGCGGATTTCTGCTGTACCTTCCGCATTACCATGACCAAGGTCAGCATAAATACGGCGATAAGGGCGGTAAGGCCTCCTGGAGCGACACCGGCATAGTACGAGGTGAACAGGCCTGTCATCATATCAAAAATGCTGAATACTATGGAATAAAATAGAGTCTGACGAAATCCTTTCTGCAATTGAAGCGCTGCAGCAACAGGCAGTGCAATCATAGAGCTCAGAACCAGTACACCGACAATGCGTATAGAGACAGAAATCGCTGCTGCAACAAGAACTGCAAAAATATAATTAATCCATTTTACCGGAACATGGGCAATTTGGGCAGCTTCTTCATCATAGGTAATGTATAAAAGCTGATGATAAAAGAAAATCAGTGCCGCTGCAGAAAAAACCGTAAGAGCGGCTACTGTGATCATGTCTGTCCGCGTTACGGTCAGAATACTGCCGAACAGGTAGGAATCAATATTAGCGTGGAGGTGGCCGGAACTGATAATGGTAATGGCGGTGCCCACACTGAGTGACAGAATAATTGTCAGAATCAGATCTGCATATTTTTGGAAATAAGTCCGAAGAAATTCGGTGGCGGCACCGCAGAGAGCCGTGAAAATAAAGGCCCCCAGAACGGGATTCCTGTTCAGCAGGAGACTGATGGCAATTCCGGCAAGTGATGCATGGGCCAAGGTATCGCCAATCATAGAATAACGCCGCAGCACAAGAAAAATTCCAATACAGGGGCAGAGAATAGAAATACATAAAGCGATGAGAAACGCATTCTGCATAAATGTATAACTAAACATGATGGGGCTCCTTTCTCAAGGTATGAAGAAATTCATCAGCATACTTTTCAGGGGAACAGAGATGTCCCCGTCCCTGGTCCATATGGTAGATCAGAGAAGAACAGCGCATGGCGGCATCCATATTGTGTTCCACGGCAATGACGGTGATTTTATTCTTTCTGTTCAGTTCATAAATAGACTGGTAAATATCCTGCTGGCTCATCACGTCAACACCTGTAGAAGGCTCATCCAGAATGAGAAGGTCGGGATTTCCCATGAGAGCCCTTATGATCATGATTTTCTGGTGCTGTCCTCCTGATAGATTTCCAATGAGTGTATGCCGCATATTGCTCATTCCAAACAGAGAAAGATTCTGGTCAATATCCGAGGAGGAAGACAAGTGAAGAAGACGGGCGTAGGAACGGAGGACTTCTTCAACGGTAATGGGAAAAGCGGTATTGGCGAAATCATTTCTCTGAGGAACATAACCTATACATCGGGCGGTACATGACAGCGAGCCCTTGACAGGTGTCAAAAATCCCAGAAGGAGACGGAGCAGTGTGCTTTTGCCGCAGCCATTTTCACCAACTATGGATATATAGTCTCCCTCAGGTACTGAAAAATTTAAATCCTTGAGCAGATAAGGAGGACCTCCTGTATATGAAAAATATAAATGGGAACATTGAATCATCGGAATCACTCCTTGATAAAATCATGATTTGACAGAAATAGAGTATAGGTTTATTATAAATGCTAATGGTAAGCATTTGCAAGAATCAAAGGAGGAGAATTATGTTAAAAAAGTTTTTGCTGTTTTTATGCCTGGCGGCAGGAATTGGATTGCTGACAGGATGCGGGAAAGAAGCCGCTTCGTCTTCCGCATCATCTGCATCAAACCAGATTCCTGTAACAGTCAGCTTTCAGGGAATGAAATTAATTGCAGAAGCAGTAGGCGGCGATAAAATTTCTGTAGATACAGTCATCCCTGACGGAACAGAGCCGCATGATTTTGAATTAAAGGGAGATGACATCAAGCACATAGCGGAAGCGCGCGTATTTATATACAATGGACTAGGCATGGAACCGTGGGCACAGAAAGCAGTTCAGGCAGCGGGGAATTCCAATCTGATTGTTGTAGAAGCATCAAAGGATGTAAATCCCATTATGAATCAAGATCCAGAAGAGGTCAAGGAGCACGGTGAATATGATCCTCATGCATGGCTGAGTATAAAAGCGGCTGATATAGAAGCCGCTCATATAAGGGATGCATTGATTCAGGCGGATCCCGGGAACAAGGACTATTTTGAGAAAAGATATAATGCATTCCATGACCAGCTGAGTTCATTATATAAAGAATATGCTTCTAAACTCCAGTCGGCACCCCGAAAAAATTTAGTCACAGGCCATGCTGCTTTTGCCTATTTATGCAGAGATTTCGGTCTCCATCAGGAAAGTGTTGAAGATACATTTGCTTCAGGAGAGCCCAGCGCCCAGAAGTTGGCGGAGCTTGTTGAATACTGCCGTCAGAACGGCGTGAAAACGGTGTTTTCTGAAAGTATGGTCAGTCCTGCGGTATCCCGCACCTTGGCGGATGAGACCGGTGCCAAAGTCCAGGTCCTGTATACAATGGAAGACAGCGGTGACGGAAAAGATTACATAGATATGATGCGTGAAAATCTGTCGGCTATTGAAAAAGGACTGTCTGAATAATTAGTAGAAATATAAGAGCGGTGCAAAGCTCCCATGAAAACAGCTATTTATATGTTTTCATGGGAGTTTTGCCGTTTAGGCTGATATAATTCACAAAATGACGAAACTAAAGCATATTAATGGCAGGAGAAGGACAAAAATAAAAATCAAAAATAACCATGTTATGATCTAATAAAATAGAATTTTATTATAAAATATAATTATAGAAAAGAAGCATGCGTAAAACTATGGAAGAAAAACCATATTGAACAGAAATTCGAATCAAGTATCAAAAGCCTTATGAAACACAGACAGAACCTAATAAAACGAAAAAACAGAAAATGAG
>DIDD01000061.1 GCA_002417965.1 Veillonellaceae bacterium UBA5809 | reverse complement strand
GCCGGATGGTCAGAGAGATATTGGGAGAGGATATTGCTTCTGCAGAGGTTACACTTTTTTCTTCCTTTGCCCAGACGGGTGTGGGCCATGGTACGGATAAAGCCATTGCAGCGGGTCTGATGGGCTATCCTCCTGACAGCAGCCGGATTAGAAATGCGCTTGAAGTGGCGGCAAAGAAAGGGATACCTATTCATTTCATTTTTTCTGATCGGGATATGGGGCATCCCAACGTGGCAGAGCTTAAGGCTGTCGGAGTGGGAGGAAATACAGTTGATGCCATTGGGCGTTCTCTCGGGGGAGGCCGTATAAAAATGACACAGATTGACGGATTTCCTGTTGAAATCAGCGGTGATGAGTATACCCTTCTGACACGCCATAGAGATATCCCGGGTATTGTAGCCAAAGTATGTCAGGTTCTGGCTTCTGAACATATCAATATTTCCACGATGCGCGTTTTCCGCCGGAAGCGGGGCGACGAAGCGATTATGATGATTCATACAGACGAGAAAGTGAATCTGTCTGTGGTAGAGCAGTTGAAAAACTGCAAAGATATCAGCCGTGTCATGGCATTTGACCGAGTATAAAGAACCGGGGGCAGGAAAATGTCTTTTCATTCTATTACGGAATTATTTCAGGAGGCTGACGCAAAAAAATGCTCTCCTGGAGAAATTGTATGCAGAGAAGAAGCTGAGCGGTCAGAGTTGTCCTATCAGGCGGTATGGGACAGAATGGCAAAAACCATTCCCATTTTTATTCATGCCATGCGGAGGGGATTGGCAGATACAAGAAAATCCCAAAGCGGTATGGTGGGGGGGGACGGAAACAGAATTTATAGGACGGAGCCTCTTTTTATGAGTCCTGTTTGTCACCGTGCATTGGCATATGCCGTGGCTGCAGCGGAGTCGAATGCCAAAATGTGCCGTATTGTGGCATGCCCTACTGCCGGATCCTGCGGGATTGTTCCTGCTGTACTGGCTGCAGTGGGAGAGAGCATGAGTGTTTCTGAAAAAGATTATACGAGAGCTCTTTTTACGGCAGGCGGCATAGGAGAAGTGATTGCCGAGAAAGCCATGATTGCAGGCGCTGTGGGGGGATGTCAGGCGGAATGCGGATCAGCAGTGGCTATGGCTGCGGCTGCTGCCGTTGACCTGTGCAGAGGTACAACAGAACAGATGTCTGATGCGATATCTCTTGGATTGAAAAATATTCTTGGCCTTGTTTGTGATCCTGTGGGGGGGCTTGTAGAAGTTCCCTGTGTGAAGCGGAATGGTTTTCATGCGGTTCATACACTGGTAGCTGTTGAAATGGCAATGGCCGGAGTTCACAGTGTTATCCCTCCTGATGATGTGATCGCCGCCATGGGGGAAATAGGGCATCTTCTTCCTAAATCACTGAGGGAAACAAGCCGCGCCGGACTTGCTGTAACGGAGACTGGGAAAAAATGGGCAGAAGAAATTTCGAAACAAAATCAAAAGTCAGCAAAGTAACTCCACATCAATAAAATCCGGCGCACTGGATACAGTGTGCCGGATTTTATTGAGTTCCCTGACTGATCCGTCAGTGGGGAAGGAGATGGTTCAAGACACAGGAAAACAGGCATTTTCTTCTGCTGCAGAAGAAAATGCCTGTTTAATAAAAAATGGAGCGGGTGAAGGGAATCGAACCCTCGTAACCAGCTTGGAAGGCTGGCGCTCTACCATTGAGCTACACCCGCATATATGGTCGGAGCAGCAGGACTTGAACCTGCGACCCCCTGGTCCCGAACCAGGTGCGCTACCAAACTGCGCTATGCCCCGACAACGTAGTAAATTATATCAGTTTCTATACACACTGTCAACAGGTGGCGGCGGAATTTTACGATATTTGTGGGATTATAAAATTATTTAGATATAGGAAAACAAGGTGGATCGGCTGCTTTAAAGTCTTCATAATCTTCGGGCTGATAGAATTTTATTGAGAAGGTTTATGCAGCTATCTGTATGGATGAAAATAAAAGATATTTGGATTTTCCCATTAAAGAATATATAATGATAGTCAGCGTAATCAATATTTTCCGGGATGCCTGGAAACGGGAAGGGAGGGATAGGAAAGTGAGCCTTTTTTCATCACAGAAAGAATCGCCGATAGACAGGCTGAGAGAACATGCTTCACTGTATATGGAATGGATTCGTTTAGGACAGGCAAAATTCCGAAAAAAAGAAATTATCCGGAGTGCTTTTGAAGATTTAAGCCAGGCGGAAATTCTTTATGAACAGGCTATGAGCGGAAGTATTTATGATTATAAAAAGAAATTGGATCCCATGCTTTGGGAGGCTGTAGAGCATGAATACCGGGAAGATATGCCTAAATTAAAAAAAGCAGAAGAAGAAACGCCGGAATTAACAGAAGAAGAGAAGAATGAACTAAACAGAATTATTTCCGGATTGGAATCAGAATATGAAAAAATCTCACAGATTGCTGATGACTGGTTTGCAGTTCATGGCAAAAATAATGGCTGTTTGGGGTTTTTCCTTTTTGCCGTATTGGGTATACCGGCGGCAGCCGGCGGAGGCATATGGTTTATTTTATCGCTTCTTACTTGAGTTTTTTTCCTTCCCTATGGTATGATAGGGGAAATAGGAGGTGGAATTATGTCCAAGCATATTGTGACAATCAATCATGATTCTCTGCAGAAAACCGCAAAATTAGGCGGATGCGGGGAATGCCAGACTTCCTGCCAGTCCGCATGCAAAACCAGCTGCACCATTGGTAATCAGGTTTGCAGAAATAAAGAATAAGGGACTGGTGCGCCCCTCTGCCGCGGGCAGGGGGCGTTTTTTCATTGTCAGGCATCATCCTGTCTCTGCACAGGATCATATAAAGGAGAAAATATATGGATAGCAAAGTACAGCCTATGATTCATCAATTTCAGCAAAACGGCATAAACATTGTGATGGATGTCAACAGCGGCATTGTTCATGTAGTGGATGACATGACATATCGGGTGCTTGAAATCTACCGGGGCCATAACCGGGAGGAGACACAAAAGGCACTGGCCGGTTTATTCAGTCCGAATGAACTGAATGAAGTGATGGATGAGGTGGATGGGCTGATCCGTCAGGAAATTCTTTATGCACCGATGTCTGCCGACTATCATATGACACTGGAGGAAAAACCGATTATTAAGGCCCTGTGTCTGAATATTGCCCATGACTGCAATCTTCGCTGCCGTTACTGCTTTGCTGGCCAGGGCGGATATGGGAAATGGCGCATGCTCATGAGTTTTGACGTGGCGCGCAGGGCGGTCGATTTTCTGATTGCACACAGCGGTTCAAGAAAACACTGCGAAATGGATTTTTTCGGAGGGGAGCCTCTGATGAACTGGCACGTGGTGCAGCAGACGGTTTCTTACGTAAGAGAACAGGAGAAGAAACACAATAAGGTGTTTAAACTGTCTCTAACGACTAATGGAACGATGCTGGATCCTCAAAAGGTAGATTATTTAAATGAGAATCATATCAGTCTGATCCTGAGCCTGGACGGAAGGAAGAAAATGCATGACCATATGCGCCCTGGAGTGCACGGAGAGGGTACTTATGATGAGGTCTATAAAAATTTGAAGTACTGCGTTGAACACAGAAATGGTGAAGAATATTATGTGCGCGGTACGTATACAAAATATAACCTGGATTTTACAACAGATGTTCTGGATATGGTTGACAAGGGATTCCCTGAGCTGTCGATGGAACCGGTTATTGGAGCAGAAGATGAAGACTATGCTATTCAGGAGTCGGATCTGCCTGCTGTTAAAAAGGAATATGAAAGGCTGGCACAGGCTTATCTGCAGAGAGAATCTGAAAAGAGACCTTTCTTTTTCTTTCACTTTAACATGGATTTATGGAAGGGGCCCTGCCTTCCAAAGAGACTCCGAGGATGCGGAGCCGGTCATGAATATCTAGCTGTCGTGCCGAATGGAGATATTTACCCCTGCCATCAATTTGTGGGACGGGACGGATATGTGATCGGCAATGTATATAGCGGTCTGAAAAACATGAAAATGATGAAAGATTTTCGTGAAAATCATGTATTAAACAAGGAAGAATGCGTAGGATGCTGGGCTAAGTTTTTCTGCTCCGGGGGCTGTCATGCCAATAATGAAGCATTTGGCGGCGATATTACGAAACCGTATCATTTAAGCTGTGAGATTCAGCGGAAGAGAATCGAATGTGCACTGATGATACAGGCTTATCATAAACTTCATCAGCCGGAAACAGTCCGGGGGAAATGAAGACAGGAAAGAGCTCCCGTTATTGCGCCGGGAGTTCTTTTACTATATAATTAAAGCATCATTATAGCAGTCAATTTGATATATTTTTAAGCAGAAGGGGGAATTCCCATGAATATGAAAAAAGTCATCGCAGCAGGGATTATGACGGCTATGGTTGCTTCCGGAGCAGCTATTTCAGCTTCTGCATTTAACCTTGGCAGTGTCCTCGGCGGAGCGGTTAAAGTCGGGGGCATTGGCGTATTGGTTGATAAATTTTCAGGACAGCTGAACAGTGCCATCAACAGTGTCATGATGAAAGAAGGGGCCGGCACAAATTATGCCACAAAAGTAGTTCCCATTATAAGTATAGGCAATTCCGGATATATTGGAGCGGCTCAAGTTATTGGAGATGCGGACCAGGTGGAAAAAGTACAGGCTGTAGGACAGTTGGAAGTCAGCTGGAATGATAAGTTGTTCAGAATTAAAGGTCTGATTCCGATGGACAGCAAAAATCCGACGTCCTTCAGCCGCGTCCAGGGGGTCGGCATATCTGCAGTTATTGACGTACGGGTATAATTTTGGATTTTCATGAGGTGAATTTTATGAAAAAAGCAATATTGTCTTTGGGAATCCTGGCATGCCTTGCCGTTTCTGTTTCTGCGGCAGAGCCTGTGACATTGGCAGACCGAGCCGATAAGTTGGATATGGTGGTCTATGGTACGGCAAAAACGGGAGCTCTGACGGAACGGATAGATGCTTTGGATCAGGATGTATATGGCAATTCATCAGGACAGAACGGATTGGATCAACGTATTTCCTCCTTATATGCGGATGTGGTTAAAGACAGTGGTTCATCCTCTCCGTCATTGGTGACACGTGTCAATACCATGGAATATTATCTAACAGATGAAATCAAACAGGATGCGCTGGTCAGCCGCGTGGACGGACTGGAAACAAAAGTATTCGGAGAAAGTCAGACAGGAGCCCTTGATACACGGGTGGATGCTTTGGAAAAAGCGGTTTATGGCAATATGCATTTTGAACTGACGCCTGTTGAGCTTCCTGCCAATACGGTTTTTAAGATTTCTCTTAACGAAGATGTCAATACTAAAACGAATGCAGTCGGGGATGAAGTTCATTTTACGGTTCAGGAAGATGTACGTGCAGGCGATGTTCTCGTCCTTCCCAGAGGAGCACAGGGAAGCGGCGTCATTACCAAGGTGGTAGGTCCCCGGAGCTTTGGACGAAGCGGCAGCCTGGAAATTTCTTTTAATCAGGTTTTTTCCATTGATGATGATTCTATTCCTACTGTTTTGGGAACTGAATCTAAAGAAAAACTAAAGAAAGAGGCGGCGGCGGTAGGCGCTTCTGCATTGGGAGCCATGGCATTGGGGCCTGTAGGGTTAATTGGCGGTTTTTTTGTCAAGGGCAGTGATGTAGATATGCCAGCGGGGACAGAGCTGTATATTCAGACACAGGAAACAGTGCAGACCAGGGGGATGAAGCTGACGGCCGGTGCGCCTAAAGCAGGTTCATCAGTGCATTCGTCCGCGGTAAAATCAGAATCCGGAGACACCGCTCAAAAAGCAGGGACAGCTGCGGCTCCAGCCACTGCATCAGTTCATGAACAGAGTGGGGACACTGCAGCGCAGAATACCGGCGGGACAGAAAAGGAAGAGTCTGCCCAGACGGCGGATAACAGCGCTTCTGTGGTGATTATCAGGAATGAATAATTTTCATAGACAAGCTGCATGCAGGGCAGCCGCGGGCCTTTTTATATTGTTCTTGCCTTTGGGGGCGGAGGCTGCTTCCAGTGTTTCCGATATATCACCGGAAGCGCCGATCCGGCTTGAAGCAGACCAAATGTCCTATCAGACACAGTCCGGTGATGTTCAGGCAAGGGGAAAGGTGGATATTTTTCATCTGCAGGACCGGTATCAGACTGAGTATCTGTATGGAAATGTACATGATAAGCAGTACATAATTCCGGGAGAAGTCCGCTGGACAGCGCCAGAAATGAATATGACAGCTGGCAGTGCTTCTTATAACGGGATGTCGAATATCAGTCATCTTAACGAGATGAAGGGCTTTTATGGAACCTACTATATGCAGGCTGAGAAGGCCGTTTTTAACAGAACGGAAAATAAAGCAGTAGCTTCAAGGGCATATATTACGACAGAGCATGCAGTAGCCAAGGTCCCAGATTACAGGATGGAAGCCAGGACAATTGATATATACCCTAATGACCGCTATGTGGCGCATGAGGCCAGCTTGTACATCAAAAACTTCAGACTTCTTACATTGAAGCAGTTCAGCGGATCTCTCCGCCAGGATGAAAGTCATGTGAATATGTGGTCTTTCATTCCCCGGCCTGATTATGACAGCAAAAATGGTTTTGGACTCAAAAGCAGTATCCAGCTTCCCATCGGCGGAAGCAACGATCTCTCCTTTTTCGCTCACCTTGCATGGTATACACAAAAAGGGTTAAAACCGGCCGTGGGATTTTCCTGGACACCTTCATGGGGGAGCTGGAAGCTGCAGTACGTAAAGGAAGAAAGTACCGTTAATGATAATCATGTGTGGATCGAGAAAAAACCGGATATTTCTTTCCGGTCCCGGCCTATCAGTCTCGGATTAGGAAGTATGTACCTGGGGACAGAAGCAGGCGCAGGGAAATGGTATGAGGGATCTGTTCACGGAAATCATGCAATGTGGGGAGCTTTCCTGACAGGGCCGTCTGCAGCTTTGACCAAGAATATTTCTTTCCACTGGAGGACAGGTTATAGAAAAGACTATTATCAATATCATTCACTGTCCCGGTCTAATTTTTATTATTCTATGGGTATAGACGGGAAGTTTGGATCCCGTTGGTCAGCCTGGACATCTTTCACATCGAATCATCTGCATGGGGAGACCCCTTATGCTTTTGATACCTATGATATGGAAAAGCCTCTTAATGTAGGATTTAAAGTACAGCTTACACGTCTTGATGCTGTAGGAGTCCAGTATTCTTATGACACAGCTGACGGCAATCTGAAGCATGTGGATTATACCTATTACAGGGACATGCATTCTTTTACCGGATGGATTATGTACCGTGAAAAAGACCGGGAAACACGCATTTATATACAGCCGAAGGACTTTAGATTTTAAGTGTTTATTAAGGAATAGAATTAAAGGGGAACTATGAAATTTCAGCTTAAAAATGATTTTTTTATGGATTATTCTTTTCTTTTTAATCAAAGCTTTGGAGTACGGCGGGAAGATCTCATTTCATACGGGAACAGAATCCACCGGGCTGTCCAATCAGTCAATTATATGAGAGAATACGGATTCCGGGAATCTGATGAAAAAAAGGATCAGCCAATTTATTTTTCACGCCTTCCTTATATTGAGAAAGAAGACGGCCTTTTCCCGTCTCATGAAAAGAAGCGGCTTCACATATTGAAAGAAAGATGCGGGCGGGGAGATTTTGATATTGCCGTATCCATTGGCATAGGCGGGTCCTATTTGGGGAATCAGGTTCTATTTGATATGGTATGCGGCCCTTTTTGGAATTTGATGGACAAAGAGGAAAGAAGGGGACGGCCGCAGGTCTTTTTTGCAGGAGAAAATGAGGATCCCGAAGGCCTGGAGGCTTTATTATGCCATATCAGGCGGTGCAGTGCAGTTCATAAAAACAGACTTCGCATTCTCATTCTTGTTATATCCAAATCCGGGACGACTATAGAACCTATGAGTGCTTTAGAGGTGCTTTCAGCACAGCTCCAGGATATGAATGTCCATGTAGAATATGCGGCAGTGACTGATCCCAATAAGGGATATCTGCATGACCTGGCACTGAAAAAAGACTGGATTTTTTTTACCGTTCCGGAAGGGATAGGAGGGCGATTCAGCGTTTTTTCTCAGGTGGGACTGGTATTTGGAGCGATCATCGGCTTGGATATAGCAGATTTTCTGGCGGGTGCACGTTTTATTGATAAGGCATGTAAAAAAACATCTGTGGAGGAGAATCCTGCACTGGCAGCCGCTGTTTTTCGCTATGCCGCCTCTGAAAAATATCATATTGCTACAGAAGTGATCATGCCTTATGGTGACTCTATGCGCTCATTAGGACAATGGTATGCACAGCTTTTAGGAGAATCTCTGGGCAAAAAACGAAACCGCAGAGGGGAAATAGTCCATTATGGAAGAACACCGGTCAGTGCGCTGGGAAGCACTGATATGCATTCATTGACACAGGAACATCAGGAAGGTCCGAAAAACAAGTTGATTCAGTTTGTTACAGTCAGGGAGAGGCGGTCTGATTTCTGCGTATCCTGCGGAGGAGAACGGGGCAGCAGCGCCCTGCCTATGAGTGACATACTGAATCATGCCCAGCAGGCCAATGCAGAGGCCCTTGCTTCGGAAGGCCGTATGAGCTGTTGCCTTGCCATGAAAAATGCAGATGCATTTCATTTAGGCGGTATCATGTATTTCTTCTGCCTGTGTATTGCTTATGAGGGAGAGCTTTCACTGGTAGATGCCTATGACCAGCCGGGGGTGGAAACCTATAAAAAAATTCTGAAGGGGTATCTCCGTACAGGTCATGTGGAGAATTCATAATGATGAAGAGACCGGACATAACCAGGCTGACAATTTTAATGGCGGCTGCAGCGGTGGCCGGGCTCCTTTTTTTATGGGGGTTTTTCCGGGGGGGCACTGCGGATGTTCTGTTTCCTGAGGAGATTAACCAGTCTGAAGAGATCCGCGGTGAGAGAAACCGTTCCTTTGAATCGCAGGGAAACGACATGGCCATCCTCCGCTATGACAGCAGCCGTTATGTCAGAAATCATCCCATGACAGATCCTTTTTTTATGACAGAGCCAGTCCAGTTTTCCCATAAAAGTGCTCCGGATCGATATGTTCCGCCTTTGGGGTCTTCTTCGGGATCTGATCTGATGCCTATTCCTTTTGAAAAAAATCATAAACAGGAATCAAAACCGGTTCTTTTGGGGATTATTTCAAAAGGTTCAGACCGGAGAATCCTGTTAAAAGAGAATGGGGAAACGTCTTATCTCAGCAGGAATAATACATGGAAAGAGTGGTATGTGGAAAATATTGAAGAGCAGTCGGCGGTGCTGTCGGGAAATGGGGAAACAATCCGGCTGTTTATAGAGGAGAATTCATGAGATCAAAAATTCTGTGGGCGGTGCTTTTTCTTGGAATTTGGGCTGGACAGGGAAATGCTCAGGCCGATCATGTTACACTTCATGTAAAAAATGCACCTGTGGAAGAAGTACTGGGAGGACTGGCGGATTTAAATCATATTAATATAGTGCTGCCGGGAAAAATAGAGGGGACTGTGACAGCAGATCTGGAGGGCGTTTCCGTAGAAGAGGCATTCAGTATGGTTGCGGCATCCTGCGGCTTATCGGTCAGCCGCAGCGGAAATACGCTGATTGTGCATGGAGGGGAAAACGGAAAGTCCGGAACAATACAGTCCTACAGGCTGTCTTATGCAGAGGCGGAAGAAGTGGCCTCAGAATTGAAGTCACTTATGGATGCCCGGCGCATTTCTTTCGATGGGGCATCCAATACGCTGATTCTGCAGGGCACAGTTATGGAACTTATGAACGCAGAAAAATTGGTGAGACAGCTGGACCGCCCGGAAAAACAGGTTAAAATAGAAGCAGAAGTGATTTCGGTCAACAGAAGTGCCATGAAAGAATTGGGAATCGACTGGGACTTCAAAAGTCTTACAGGCGCTGCCACTTACAGCCGGAATGACAGCGACAGCGTGGAATATGTGACAGATTCCGCCGGGGAAGTGCAATATGACAGTCAGGGCAATGCACGGATGAAAAGAACAGCCAGGCAGGGATGGGATGTTTCTTTACCTGAAGGGTATGGAAGCCTGCAGTTTGGCCGGTCAGTTTCCGGGCATCCCTATTCATTTCTTTTCCAGGCCCGTTTAAATGCATTGATTACCCAGGGAAAAGCGAGAGTGCTGGCCAGACCTCATATTATGACACTAAATGGAAGAAAAGCGGATATTTTGATTGGAAGCCGTATCCCAGTTCTGGTGGATCATATAGAAGGCGGGAATAAGACCACCGCGGTGGAATATAAAGAAGCAGGCATACGGCTAACATGTCTGCCGCGAATCAGTGCAGAAAATGAGATTACAGCAGATATTCATGCCGAGGTATCAACACCTTATCTGGTGCCGGAAATGAAAGCATACCGCATTATGACGCGTCAGGCAGGAACAAAAGTTAGAATCTATTCAGGTGATGTATTGACGATAGGTGGGCTGATTGACCGGGAAAGCAGTGATTCTCTTCATAAAGTGCCCTTTCTGGGGGATATTCCCCTGCTTGGGAAATTATTTCAGAGCCGTCAGCATACGGAAGAGGAGTCCGATGTCATTATACGGATTAAAGCGGATATCGTTGAATAAGGAGACAGTATGGCAGTTTTAAAGGTAAGCGGATTTTCAAAGTCTTTTGGGATAAATACTGTGTTTGATCAAGTTTCTTTTGAAATCAGAAGCGGAGAAAGGATCGGACTGGTAGGAGCCAACGGTGCCGGTAAGAGTACTCTGCTGAAGTGTATGACAGGAAGAGAAGAAGCAGACAAAGGCAGCGTAAAAAGCAGTGCGGGCACTTCCATAGGTTATCTGAGACAAGATTTTAATTACAACCATGACACACTTCGGGGAGAAATGGAAGAAGCGTGGGAGGATGTTTTGTCCTGTCAGCGCCATTTGGGCGAATTAACACAGGCTATGGCGGAGCAAAAAGGAAATGCAGAAGCCCTGGTGGAAGAATATGGAAAGACAGAAGAACGGTTTTCTCTTTTGGGTGGCTATGAATATGAAGCGATGACGAGGAAAATACTGTCTGGGCTGGGATTTTCGGATACAGATTGGGACCGCTCCATTCAATCTTTTTCCGGGGGGCAGAAGGTGCGTATTAACTTAGCATCTGCTTTGGTCAGACAGCCTGATTTTCTGCTTTTGGATGAGCCGACAAACCACCTGGATATGGAAATGCTGGAATGGCTGGAAGAATACTTAAAATCATACAGGGGTGGCCTGCTTACGGTATCCCACGACAGGTATTTCTTAGATGAGGTTTCTACGGGTATTCTTTTTCTGGAACAGACACGTATGAGGTCATTCAGGGGAAACTATACTCATTTTATTCAGGTCCGTGAAGAACAGGACAGTGCCCAGAGAACAGCCTATAAAAAACAGCAGGAACATATTGCTGATACGGAAGAATATATCCGCCGGTATAAAGCGGGGATTAAGTCAAAGCAGGCCCGCGGGAGACAGTCTCAGCTGAACAGACTGCAGAGAATGGCGCCTCCGGTCCAGGAAGACACACTTCATTTTCAGTTTGAGATAACAGATCAGTCTGCAGAAAGAGTTCTGGACATAAAAAACGCCGCGGCTTCTTATGGTGAACACTGCATATTTAAAAATCTTTCTGCACAGATCAGGAGAGGGCAGACTGTTGGAATGATAGGTCCTAACGGAGCCGGAAAGACAACTCTGCTGAAATTAATTACAGGGGATAAAAAGCCGGATGAAGGATTTATAAGAATCGGTGATCAGGTTCGTGTGGGATATTATTCCCAGGAGCAGGAACGGCTGAATCCTCGTCTGACAGTCATTGAACAGATTACGGAGACTTTCGGATATGGAGAAAAAGAAGCCAGAAATATTTTAGGGCGTTTTCTTTTTCGGGGAGATGATGTATTTCGTTCTGTGACACTTTTATCAGGAGGAGAAAAAGCACGCCTTTCCCTGTTGTGCCTTTTCCTTCAAAAGCCGAATTTTCTGATTCTTGATGAACCAACCAATCATCTGGATATTCCCACGCGGGAAATGATGGAAAACGCTCTTGCTTCTTTTTCAGGTACATGTCTGATAGTTTCTCATGACAGATACTTTTTGGATAAGGTAGCTACTGTGATCTGGGAAATGAGTGGCGGGGTACTCAATGAATTTTTGGGCAACTATACTTATTTCAGAGAAAAACAAAGGGATTTGGAAAGGTTTGAGGCTGATCAGAGAGAAGCTGCACAAATGGGACAGTCTGAGAGGCAAAAAGAAATCATACATCAGCAGGAGCCTGCGGAAAAGCATGAGAAGATACAGAAAGACGCGCTGCCGGGCGATAAAATAGAGATGGAAATCAGCCGCATGGAGGCTACACTGAAAATGTATGAAAGTAAGATGAATGAAGAGTCCCCAGACAATCCGGAAATGCTTGCAGAATTGTCCCGTATGTACGAAGAGACTAAAAAAGAACTGGACCATTTATATGCAAGATGGGAAAAAGCTGCAGCGGAATCGTAGGAAATGTCAGGATTACTTGCCTGAAAGAATTTTTTGAAAATCCGGATCTCCGCGGAAATGTTTGAAGTGGGCCTGCTCAGAAGCGGCTGCTTTTACGGCATCAGGGTCCAGGGACGCGGCTTTCCTAAGATAATCAAGAGCGGGCTCTTTTTGTCCCCTGTCAGCATAAATGGTGGCTATTCCGTAATAAGACCAGGTATTTGCAGGATCTTTTTTCAGTACTTTTAAAAACCACTGAATGGATTCATCGTACTGTCCGGACAGTTTCAGGGCCATAGCCATATCATAGAATCCTGCTGTATAATCAGGATAGATGGATAAAGCCTGCTGAATCATCTGGATGCCCTTTTCGGGAGATGAATGAAATGCGGTAACGATGCCTTTGGTGGATAAAGCTTTATAATTGCGGGGGTCGGCAGCCAGGGCACGGTTGCATAATTGAAGTGCTTTTTCTTCATCCCAATTCTGATAGGCTGAGAGAGCCTGCTGCCACAGTTCTTCAGAATCAGGGCTGACAGACGGCGGGTTCTGCACTGCAACCGCCATTTTTGAAGAGGAAGCGGGTGGCTGACCGGGGGCCTCAGAAAAACCGCAGCCGGACAGGATACCTGCAATGACGAGGGGAATACCCAATTTTATATTCAAAGACAACACCTCCTTATATGATTGTAAAATAGGAGATGACAGAAGGCAAACCGGGAATCGGTCTGCAGTAATTTTTCATAAGGAGTGATCGGCGATGTCACGTTTGGCGTTTATTACAGGGGCTACCAGCGGCATAGGACTGGCAACAGCCCGGATACTGGCAGAAAATGGATATAGGCTGGCACTGGCTGCAAGAAGTAAAGAACGTCTGGAACAGATTTGTGTTGAAATGGAAGACCAATATTCCGTTCATTCGGAAATGTTTGTGATGGATGTCAGAGAGGAAGAACAAATTAATGCAGCAGTGAATCAGTGTATTGAAAAACAGGGGATTCCGGATATTTTGATTAATGATGCCGGGCTGGCCCGGGGACTGGAATCATATGACAAAACATCGGTGCCGGATATAAAGCAGATGATCGATACGAATATCAGAGGCCTTTTTTTGGTGACACATGCATTTCTTCCTTTTATGATAAAACGCAATACAGGACATATTATCAATATTGGATCGACAGCAGGACTTTATGCCTATGCGGGAGCTGCCGTTTACTGTGCGACAAAGGCTGCTGTAAAAACATTCAGCGACGGTGTGCGTATTGATGTGATTCAAAGTGATATTAAAGTTTCTACTATTCAGCCGGGAATTGTAGAAACACCTTTCAGTGAAGTCCGTTTTCACGGAGACAGGAAACGGGCTGAATCAGTTTATGAAGGAATTGAGGCTCTGCATCCGGAAGATATTGCAGATGTCATACTCTACGTTCTGTCGGCACCCAAACGTGTACAGATAGCTGATGTGGTTGTTATGGCAAATCAGCAGGCAACAGGGTTTATGGTATATAAGAAAAACGGATAATTTGACAAAATCAGTTTCATTCAGTATAATTACTCATGTTGATGCCGGTATAGCTCAGCTGGTAGAGCGACGCATTCGTAATGCGTAGGTCGTAGGTTCAAATCCTATTGCCGGCTCCAAAAAGACAGAAAAGGACTGAATGACGGTTTCAGTCCTTTTTAGTTGCTTTTTTTTAAAATATCAGTTATAATAATAAAGCTTATTGTATTGTAATAAGCGCCTTCTGGCCCCTGGCGAGCAGGGGACATATGTCCGGAAAAGGAGGTGATTTCGTGAATAAGTACGAAGTCATGTTTGTGGTTAGTGTAGCTGACGAAGATTCCATCCAGGCTGCGATTAAAACGGTCCAGGATACAATTACCCGCTGCGGCGGTACCATTGATAAGACTGATGAATGGGGAAAGAGACACTTGGCTTATGAAGTCAAGCATCAGACCGAAGGGTACTATGTCATTGTGGATTTTCAGACTGAACCGTCTCAGATTGCCGAACTTGATCGTGTCATTAAGATCCATGAAGAAATTATTCGTCACATTATTGTGAAGCTGGATGATTGATCAGAGGAGAAAACAATGAATTCAGTTCAAATCGTTGGAAATCTTACCAGAGATCCGCAGATTCGGGCGACAAAAACAGGGCGCCCGGTTGCATCTTTCAGTGTGGCTGTGAACCGCAGTTATGTTTCACAGACGGGAGAGCAGAAAGAAATTACGGATTACATCAATGTGGTTGCCTGGGGAGCCATTGCGGAGGCTGTAGGAAATCAGCTGAAAAAAGGATCCCGTGTTTTTGTGGAAGGCCGGTATACGACGCGTTCCTATGAAACACCGGATGGTCAAAAGCGGTATGTTACAGAGGTAACGGCGAATCTTGTGGCCCTTCCTTTAGGCGGAAGCGGACACAGCGCAGGAAATACAGCGGATGATCATGCTGATTTTTCACAGACAAAAGGAAATTTTGCGCAATTCGGAGCTCCCCGGACGGATGAAGATATACCGTTTTAAGCCGTTTTGCGGCCTTGGAGGAATACAGGAATGATAAAAAGAGATAAAATGAGAAGGCCCAGAAAAAAAGTCTGTCAGTGCTGTGTCGATAAAGTTGATACCATTGACTATAAAGATGTAGCAGCTCTGCGGCACTTCGTTTCTGAACGAGGGAAAATTCTTCCCCGCCGGATTACAGGAACCTGTGCCAAACATCAGCGTAAAATTACCCTGGCAGTCAAGAGAGCCAGAGCGATTGCACTGCTGCCGTTTAGCGCAGAATAAAATATGATTGCATAAAAAAGCAGGACCCCAGCAAAGAGGTCCTGCTTTTTTATGCAATCATATAAGATATAAATAAGTATTTTGTATACATAAATTTCAGACGGTCTATTGAATTGACAGCTGGAAAAGCAGAGACTACACTATAAGTAATAATGATATTTCGGGCAAAGGTGCCTTTGGGAGGAGGAAATCAGAAATGATTCTTCCGTTCAAAGGCACCCTTTGTTTTCCCGGCAACAGGAGGCATTTTTATGGAAGGAAAGACAGAAAAAAAAGAAAGTTGGCTGAAAAAATATGGACTTTTTGTAGCTTTGGCAGCCATGGCGGCTGTATATCTTGTGCCAACCCCGGCTGACCTTCCCACACAGGGTCATAGAATGATCGGAATTCTCGTTTTTGCAGTCCTTGTATGGATGACAGAAGGTGTTTCTTATCCGGTCAGTTCTTTTGTTATTATTACTTTTATGGCATTTGCTCTTGGGATGGCGCCGAATCCGGCTCATCCGGACCAGATCCTGGGAACAGGTCCTGCCCTGAGTCTGGCACTGTCCGGATTTTCATCATCGGCATGGGCACTGGTAGCGGCAGCTATGTTTTTGTCTGCCGGCATGATGATTACCGGGCTGGATAAAAGGATCGCCCTCATTGTTATGTCCCATATAGGGGTGAAGTCCAACCGGCTTGTAATCGGGGTTATCTTTGTAGGCTTTCTGTTAAGCTTTTTTGTTCCGTCAACAACGGCCCGTGTTTCCTGTATGGTGCCTATTGTAATAGGAATCATCCGTGCTTTTGGTCTCTCACAGGGGAGTGTTTTTGCCGGTGTGCTCATGATGGCGGTTGCACAGGCAGACAGTCTGTGGAATGTAGGCATTAAAACGGCTGCAGCACAGAATATGGTGGCTATTGGATTTATCCAGCAGGTTCTGGGACGGGATATCAGTTGGCTGGAATGGTTTATTGCAGCAGCTCCTTATGCGGCGGTGATGTCGGTTATTCTGTATTTTATTTTGATAAAAACCATGCCGCCTGAAATTAAAGAAATGCCCGGGGGGCGGGCCGCACTTGATAATATGCTGAAAGAGATGGGGCCGGTTACATTTCCTGAAAAGAAGTTGTTTGTCATTGCAATTTTACTGCTTTTTTTCTGGGTAACAGAGAAGAAACTTCATCCTTTTGATACAACAACAGTTACGATTGCCGGAATTATGGTTATGATGCTGCCCCATTTTGGAGTCATGTCATGGAAAGAGGCAGAGCCTCATATTAACTGGGGCACCATTTCACTGTTTGGGGTCGGAATCAGTCTGGGAACAGCACTCCTAAAAACGAATGCAGCTATATGGATGGCCCGCCATTTTGTTTCTTTATTTGGAATGGAATCTATGTCTGCACTGGCCATTTTGGCCATTCTTGCACTTTTCCTTATTATTATTCATTTGGGATTTGCCAGTGCTACCGGATTGGCAGCGGCAATGATCCCTATTATCATTGCTGTTCTGCAGAGCGTGAAAACACCGGGAATCAATGTCTTGGGAATGACAATGATCCTGCAGTATACTATATGTTTTGGATTTATATTACCGGTCAATGCGCCTCAGAATATGGTGGCTTACAGTACAGGATATCTTACATCAAAAGATTTTCTTAAAACAGGGATACCGATTACTATTGCCGCTTATGCAATGATTTTGGTTTTTTCAATGACCTACTGGCACTGGCTCGGCTATGTCGGATGAGTCTGCGGTTGTTTTCCGCACAAGCCAAAAAGCCCGGTATCCGGGCTTTTTTGCTTGCTTTCATCAGCAGTCAAAATTTTTCTTTTAATTTTGACATCAGTTTGATTTTGTGTATGACTTCCTGTCCGGGCTCACTTTTTAAATATTTGAGTGTTGTAGGCGGAACAAGTTCTGAAACGGTATCCCAGTCATCAGATGCCAAGGCTTTTCTCACGGTAGAAGCACTGATTACTTTGTCTCCGATTTCTTTTCTGGGAATAATATGAAGGGCGATTCCATGCCGGGCAAACACTTTTTTCATGGCGGTGTTATAGGCATTTGTAGTTGCATCTGTGGGTTCATCACCGACAAAACGGACAGTGATATTCAGAGCCGGGGCGATACGTGATGCAAAAACGGTAGCATCCAGTGTAGTCTGCGCATCCAGTTCTTCTGTACCTTTAATAAAATAAGTGGGGAATGTGGCATTTGATATGATATAATCTCCGCCGCTGATAATTTGAACGTTTTTCAAGTCATGCGTACCCTGCTTGATCAATGTAAACCGGTCAGAAAAGGGAAAGAGTGAGCGGTCTTCCTGAACGGCGAAAATAATAATCTCATCACACATTTTTGAAGCATACTCAATTAAAGCGCGATGTCCCTTTGTAAAAGGATTGCAGTTCATAACGATTGCACCCCTCGTCAGTCCTGCACCATCTCCCACAAGAGGTTTCATACGGGACAGGTAATCTTCGAGTGTGTTTTCTCCTTCCTCTAAAAGTGCTGCATAAGGCTCCGCTACAGCTACGCAGGTAAACCCCATGTGCTCAAAAACAGGCACGTTGCGTGGTTTGGTAAATATCTGGTATCCTGCTACGCCCCGGCGAAGAGCCTCTGATTTCAGATTTCGAATAATACGGTGGGTCAGGCCATGTCCCTGATATTCAGGAAGTATGGCAATATCCCGAAGTACTCTTCCGCTTAATGAACCTGTTCCGATCAGACGGTCCTGATCGAACAGCCCCATAGTGTATTCAATATTTCCAGTAAAAGTAAGGTGAAACGTACCTAAAAATTCTATAACCTGTGATTTCTCCCGGGAATCTGCCAGGAAAATTTCTTTTTCAGTAATCACTTATGATCACACTCCTTTGCGTTAAATGCATAAAACTATGATACAAAATGATTATAGCAGAGAATGTATTGACTGGCAAAGATAGGGAGATTAAATTTATGGAAAGCCAACTGGTTTATTATAGAGGGGTGATTTAGGGAATACTGCATGCGGTCATGACAGGTGGACAAAGAAATGAGACAGTGATATAATAACTTAAGTTTCATTAAGGGGGCGTAGCTCAGTTGGGAGAGCGCCTGCTTCGCATGCAGGAGGTCGAGAGTTCGAATCTCTTCGTCTCCACCATTATTGATTCACAACAGAACCGGCTGCCTTATTGAGGCAGCCGGCTTTTTGTTCTTGCCAATAAGATCAATCTCTTCTATGATAAAGTAAAATCAATTCGGCAGGAGGGAGAAATCCATGGCACATCAGGAAAATCTGGCTTTACTGATTCAGACACATAAAAAAATTATTTTCTTCGGAGGGGCCGGAGTATCTACTGAATCGGATATTCCGGATTTTAGGGGTCCCGGCGGATTATACAGACAGCAGGCAGAAGGACCCTGGAGTCCTGAAGAGACATTGTCACATCATTTTTATGAAGAACATCAGGGGATTTTTTTCCGTCTTTACCGGGAGAGAGAAGGAGTGATGCGGAATGCCCAGCCAAACCGGGCGCACCGGGCTCTTGCAAAACTGGAATCCATGGGCAGACTTTCCGGGATCGTTACACAGAATATAGACGGGCTTCATCAGAAAGCGGGGAGCCGGTGTGTATGGGAGTTGCATGGATCCATAGCCAAAAATTACTGTCAGTCATGTGGTGCCTGTTACGGATTGGATGAGTTCCTGTCACTTCCCGGGCCGATTCCCCATTGTCCCGCATGCGGAGGTGTTGTTAAACCGGATGTAGTGCTTTATGAAGAACCGCTGCGTCATGACGTGCTTCAAGAGGCAGCTGATGCTATTGCTGCAGCCGATATGATGATTATTGGAGGCACCAGTCTGGCTGTTTATCCGGCGGCTGGGCTGATTGATTTTTTTAAAGGAGATACACTGGTTCTCATTAATCAGCAGCCGACGCCCCGGGATCAGAGGTGCACGTTGGTTCTGAGGGATTCAGTAGGGGAAGTTCTTGAAAGAGCTGTCAACTATCTTATCCGAAATTAAAAATAATAGGAAAGGGAAAACAGATGCCTGATGCTTTTATTCCCGAAGACAAGGATACAGAAAAATAAGGCCGGGCAAGTTGACAGATTTCGTGCTTTACTTCTATAATATACATAAGCTATCAGGTAGGTCTGTGGTTGAAAATCGAGGCCAGTCGCAGGCAAAACGATCCACGTAAGAAATTTAAAATGAATTTTGAGCATGGTGCGGTTTAGAAGTAAGACCTGCCGGTAAAACCGAGAGGGTTAGTAGTGAGAGGCAGCAGCCGCGTAGCGAACGCTCCAGCAGGCGGGTGTGGGGGCAAAAACCAGGTCAGCTGCTTGAAGCTTATTTTTATATGATGTAATAATGATGATCAAAAGGAGTATTTATATTCATTTCCTTCAGAGAGGACGGACCATGGATGCAAGTCTGTCTGGAAAAAATATAAAGAAATGCATTTGGGAGTTGAAAAAGAGAAAAAAAGTATCTTTTTCCGCTGCTCGCGTTATCAGCTTTCATCAGGGCATTTTTGCCTGCAGAGTGGAACAGCGGGCCACCGTCTCTGGGAGACGGTGCCTTTTTTCATTGAAAAGCAGCAAACAGGAGGATTATGATGGAAGAAATCAGAGTGTATAATACGCTGACCCGTGAAAAATCTGTATTTCATCCTGTCACGCCGGGACAGGTTAAAATTTATGTGTGCGGAGTTACGCCCTATAATCATCCCCATATCGGAAATGCACGGCCTGCGGTCACATGGGATGTTATCCGCCGTTATCTGCAGTTTATCGGCTATAAGGTAACACTGGTACAGAATTTTACAGATGTAGATGATAAGATTATTAACAAGGCCAACGCAGAAGGTGTTTCATGGAAAACGATTGCTGACCGGTATATTGATGCTTATTTTCAGGTGATTGATGCACTGCATGTGAGGCGTGCTGATATATATCCCCGGGTATCAGAGCATATGGAGGATATTATCCATATGGTGAGTACTTTGATTGAAAAAAAGCATGCATATGTATTAAACGGTGATGTATATTATGATATTTCCACTTTTCATGATTACTGCCGTCTGAGCGGAAGAAATGTGGACGATATGCTGGCGGGGGCCCGTGTTGAAGTAAATGAGGGAAAGCGGAATCCGGGGGATTTTGCCCTTTGGAAGTCAGCTAAGCCGGGTGAGCCGTCATGGCCCAGTCCATGGGGAGAAGGGCGTCCGGGCTGGCATATCGAATGTTCGGCTATGTCAATTCACTATCTTGGCAAAACTTTTGATTTCCATGGGGGCGGAAGCGACCTCATTTTCCCCCATCATGAAAATGAAATAGCCCAGTCTGAAGGATGCACATGCCAGCCGTTTGTTCATTATTGGCTTCATAATGGATTTATTACGATTAACCAGGAAAAAATGAGCAAATCTCTAAATAATTTTTTCTTGGTAAAAGATGTGCTGGCACAGTATTCTGCTGATGCACTTCGTTTCTTCCTTCTTTCCACGCATTACAGAAGTCCTCTGGATTTCAGTGATGACCGTCTGGAAGAAGCAGAAACAAACATGGAAAGACTGCGGGGAGTTATTGAGAGAAGCAGAATGCTTGAAAAATCCGGGGATGAACAGGTTTCTGAAGAAGCCGGGGTATTGAGGGATTCTGCAGAAAAAGCCATGGCACTTTTCCACGAGGCAATGGATGATGATTTTAATACCGGACTGGCTTCGGGCGCTCTCTTCGACCTGGCTAAAGCATTGAATATTTATGATGCCTATGTGCAGAATGGAGGCAGGGCAGATAAAAATTCTGTAGAAAAAGCCATGAAAAATCTAAAAATCATGACAGATATTTTAGGAATTCTTGAACATGCATGGAATACTGATGACGAAACAAATGGCGAGGATTTTAAACGTCTTATGGATGTCGTTCTGCAGATCAGGCAGAGCGCCAGAGAAAAAAAGCAGTATGAAGTAGCTGATGAAATCAGGGACAGACTGGGTGAAATAGGAATTCTGATTGAAGATATGCCGGATGGCGCCAGGTGGAAAAAACGTGGATTTTAAGAGAGTTCAGTTTCTGAAAAAGCAGATGGAATCGAAGATAGGCAGAGAACCACAGACTTTGTATGAAGAAGATGCTTTCCGTATGGATGCATTGACTCTGGCTTATATGGGGGATGTATGCTGGTCATTTTTTATCCGCCGTTCCTTGATTTATACAGGAATTTATTCCGTTCAGATTCTTCACAGTCTGGCAGCGGATATGGTGTCAGCCCGGGTCCAGTGCAGAGTCCTTTTGCGTATTAGAGATCTTTTATCAGAGAGGGAATTGAAAATATGCCGTAGAGGACGAAATACTCATTCCACCGTTCCCAAAAGTGCCACTGTAGAAGAATACAGGGAATCCACAGCTTTTGAAGCTTTACTTGGATATCTCTATTTATCAGGCCAGGCAGATCGCCTTCATTTTTTGATGAATTGTTCATTAAAATTTTTGGCGGAGGAATTTTCAGATGAGAGATAATATAGAAGAAAGCATGTATATAGGCGGCCGAAATAGTGTAAGAGAAGCTCTGGCTGCAGATCAGGTAAAAGAAATTTTTTTGCGGAAGGGAGGGGACAGACAACTCCTGAAGCTGAAAGAGGCGGCAGAGGAGAAAGGGATTCCGGTCAGCATTGCGGATACCCGCCAGATGGAAAAGTATATTCCTCATCTGGTGAGCCAGGGAGTGATGGCGCTTATCAAGCCTTATCAGTATCAGGTGCTGGATGAAATCCTGCTTGCTTCCAAAGGAAAAGATCCCTTTTTGATTCTTCTTGACGGAATACAGGATGTCAGAAACCTTGGTGCAGTCATCAGAACAGCAGAATGTTCGGGGGCGGCGGCTGTTCTGATTCCACGCAACAGAAACTGTCAGGTAACACCGGCTGCTGTAAAGGCTTCTGCAGGGGCTTCTTCTTATATGCCGGTTTGCAGAATAGGGAATATACGTCAGACATTGGAAGATTTGAAAAAAAAAGGATTTTGGGTTGTCGGCGCCGATATGGACGGAAGCGGTCTTTACTATGAAGCCAATATGAAGGGACCCCTGGTTATTGTTATTGGTGCAGAAGGCAAAGGCATGAGCCCCTTGACAAAAAAAATGTGTGATTTCTGTGTCCGCATTCCCATGATGGGACAAATATCATCTTTAAATCTTTCTGTGGCAGCAGCCCTTCTTTTATATGAAGCCAGGAAACAGAGAGCGGGTGAAAACGATGCGCCCTCTTTATCTGATTGACGGCTATAATGTAATTTTCTGCTTAAAGAAGGTCTTTACTGAAAAAGATAATATTTCTAACGGCCGCGAAAAACTAACGGAAATGATGCTTGACTATGGCGCTCACAATGATGCGGAAGTGATCATTGTCTTTGACGGACAAAACCAGTCACTGAAAGAGTCAGTTCATAAACTGTCACATTCTGTGAAGATCGTATTTACGCCGGCCCGTATGACTGCGGACAGTTATATTGAAAAACAGACTTATCAGAGACGTGGAGAATACAGACATATCTATGTAGTAACATCAGACGGTCCTGAACAGAATCAAGTCCTTGGAAGCGGTGCATACCGGATAGCAGTAGAAGAGTTTTGGCGCATGGTTTCACAAGATAAAAAAATACAGAGGGATTTTATACAAGAAAGAGGACAGCAGCTGAAAAGAAGAGAAATTGGAGGAGAAATATCCCAGGAGGTAAGAGATAAACTGGATAAATTGAGAAAATCAGGCAAAAAAATCTGATCTTTTCTTGCGGAATCGTTTTTTTTGATTTATAATGAAAAAATAATGGTGGTTTATGTCATGAAGAATTTTTCGACAGAAGAGCTGCTGGATATGTCTGATGAAAAACTGGCATCAGTGATCAGAGAGGGAAACGGAAGGGCTCTTTCCCTTTTGATCAGCCGATATAATAATTATGTGAGACAGTGTGTATCCGGTTATTTTGTGGAAGATGCATGGAAAGACGATCTGCTGCAGGAAGGCCTGATAGGACTCTGGTATGCAGCGATCCATTTTGACTCCTGCAGAGGGGCTTCTTTTCATACGTTTGCCGACCGATGCATCAGAGGGAGTGTCAGTAAACTTCTTGATTCGTTTCATGCAGGAAAACACCAGATACTGAGAGAGGCACTGCGTGCTTCTGATTCTCTTTCAGAGACATCCTCTGCACGGGGGCAGGGAGAAAGCCGCAGAATGGGGCAGAGCCCGGAAACCATTATGATACAGACTGATGAAACGGCGGATATGAAGGCCATCCTTTTTAAGACGGTCTCTCCTTTTGAGAAACGTGTAGTCAGTGAGTGGCTGGAGGGATATTCTTACGGAGAAATTGCTTTCCGTCTGGATATTCCGGTTAAAAGTGTTGATAATGCCATGCAGCGTATCCGCGGTAAGATCAGGAACCGCTGGTCATCGGCCCATATAAAGGAGGAACAGCTTTGAAGATCTTTTTAATTTCCATAGCCATGATTGTTTCCATTTTGCTGATTTTGGTCATTGTCCTTCAGGAAGCCAAAACAGCAGGTATGGGAGCTGCCGTCGGCGGTTCATCGGATTCTTTCTTTGGCGGCAAGGCCAGAGGAAAGGATGCCGTGCTTTCCAAATTTACAGTGATTCTGGGCATTTTATTCGCGGTCATCTGTATTGGACTTGGACGATATTTAAATACATTTTGATAAAAGGGCCTTGCGTAAAGCGGGGCTCTTTTATTTTACGGAAACCAGATAGGAGATATATATGGAACAAGGATCAAAAGGACTCAAGTCGGCGTACCCGCCGGAAACAAGGGTCGAAGGGATTTATAAATCCTACGGAGTGCGTTTTGGCTTTCTTTTGACGGATGCCCTTCATGAAGATATTTATATCGCGGAAAAGGACCGCCGTACGGCGATGAATAATGACCGGGTGGAAGTGGTTACCTTTTCTTCATCCAATGGTCTTCATAGGACGGAGGGGCGTGTGACCCGTATTTTAGAAAGAGCCAATGAGACAGTTGTGGGGACTTTTGAGCTGACTGAAGAAGGAGGCCGTGTTACGCCTATTGATGAGAAAATCGGCGTTCTTATTGATGTGCCGCGCGGACAGTCTCAGGAGGCCCGGAGCGGTGCAAGGGTGATTGTAAGAATTACACAGTGGCCGGAAAGACAGCAAAATGCCAGAGGCCGTGTGGCAGAAATCATCGGTTATGAAGGTGACAAAGGGCTGGATATTACTGTAATTATTGCACAGCATAAACTGCCCCATGTTTTTCCGGAAGGGGTCATTAATGAAGCGGAACATCTTCCGCAGGAAGTCCGGGAGGAGAACCGCACAGCGGATTTCAGAAATCTTCCGCTGGTTACCATTGACGGAGCAGATGCCAAGGATCTGGATGATGCAGTGTTCTGCCAAAAAAAGGAAAATGGGCACTATCAACTGGGAGTCCATATTGCTGATGTAAGCCGCTATGTAAAAAAAGAGACGGAACTGGATCAGGAAGCATATAAAAGAGGAACCAGCGTATATCTGGCTGACCGTGTGATTCCCATGCTGCCATTTCAGCTGTCCAATGGAATATGCAGCCTGAATGCAGGAGAGGACCGTTATGCCATGTCCTGTGTCATGGACGTAGCCCAGGACGGAACTGTGACGGTGGAAAAACTGACGCCGTCTTTAATTCATGTCGGAAGAAGATGCAATTATGCAGAAGTCAATAAGGGTTTTCACGAGGGGATTGTGCCTGAGGATCTGAGGGACTTTATGCCCATGCTGAACACACTGAGAGAGTGTGCATCTGTTTTGCGTCAGTCCCGTGCGCGGAGAGGGGCCATTGATTTTGATTTTCCTGAATATAAGGTGATTCTTGACGATATGGGACAGCCGGTGCGGATCGAAAAACGGGTCCGTGATGAAGCGGAAAAAATGATTGAAGATGCTATGATTGCGGCTAATGAGGCAGTGGCCAGATTTTTGAGGGATACAGGCCACACAGCGGTATACCGGGTACATGGTGGGCCGGATGCGGAAAAATTGGATTCGCTGAGAAAACTGACGGAAATTTTGGGATTGCCTATTCATCTGACAAAGGATCCTGCACCGGGTGATATACAGAAATTTTTAGCTTCAGCCAAAGACACACAGGCCTATCCAGTCATTGAAATAATGACGCTCCGTGCTCTTCCGCAGGCTTGTTACAGTACTGAAAATATTGGGCATTTTGGAATTGCTTCTTCATGTTATACCCATTTTACATCTCCTATCAGGCGCTATCCCGATTTGATGGTGCACCGTCTCATCAGGCAGGCTCTTTATGGGCATCCGGGAGATAAAATGCTGGACAGGCAGAAAGAATTCCTCGAAAGGGCATCAGCTCACTGCTCAGTCCGTGAACAGGCTTCTGTGGATGCAGAAAGGGATACCGTGGATTTAAAAATGACAGAATACATGGTTCCTTATGTAGGAGAAGTTTTTGAGGCACATATTACGGGTGTTACCCGATTCGGCATTTTTGTAGGACTTGATAACGGAGCCGAAGGGTTGGTTCATGTAGACAGCATGGATGATGATAATTATGTCTATGATGAAGATACCCTGTCTCTCCGGGGCCAGTACGGAGGGCAGCGTTATATGTTGGGAATGCCGGTTACAGTGACACTTATTAAAGCAGACAAGGACAAAAAGGAAATCGATTTTGTCCTTGGAGAAATTACGTCACCTCTTGATTTGGAAAAACGTATCCGCAATATTACACAGCGCAGCAGAAAAAAAATGGAAAAGAATCAAGGGAAAAAAGGAACAGAGAGCCGCTCACACAGGCGGACATCTGGAAAATCCGGAAGGGGGAAGAAGCGATGAAGAATGGAGCAGTGCCCTCGGTATCAGTCAACCGAAAGGCTTTCCATAATTACTTCATTCATGAGACCTATGAAGCCGGAGTGGCTCTGACGGGGACAGAAGTTAAATCAATCCGGGCAGGGAAAGCCAATCTGCGCGACAGCTTTGTGAAAATTGACAAAGATGAACTATGGCTCTGGAATGCCCATATCAGTATTTATGAGCAGGGAAACCGTTTCAATCATGATCCGCTGCGAACGAGAAAACTGCTGATGCATCGAAGAGAAATCAGGAAACTGGAATCCCTTCTCAAAGAGAAGGGATATACATTGATTCCACTGCGGCTTTATTTTAAAAGAGGAAAGATTAAATGCGAAATTGCAGTGGCATCGGGTAAAAAACTCTATGATAAAAGGCAGGATATGGCAGAGCGCGATGCAAAGAGAGATTTGGACCGGCGGATCAAGGAAAAACGTTTTGATTGACAAGATACTGTCTGTCCTATACAATTAAGGTAAATCATTATGGGGACGTACCGGTTTCGACAGAAGTGCGTGTATCATAAACAGCGAGTCGGGATTCCATCTACCCCGCTAAACGGTGGGAAACAATAAACGCAAAACGTGATTTTGCTTTAGCAGCTTAATCTGCTAATGTCTCTCCGGTGTTTTCCTGCGGCTCCGGACAGACACCAATCAGCAGGATACCAAAGAGAAATTCCCGGTATCTCTGAGGAAAATCAAACCTGGATAGGCAGGGGCAGTTTGTTCCTGTACGATACTCTGCCAAAAACTTAAAACAGGAACTGCACTCGGAGAGGTTTATGGGGCAGCCTTTTTGGACAGGGGTTCGACTCCCCTCGTCTCCACCATAATTATTAAGACAAGGATTAGGTCCTTATGTTATAGAAAAGCGATGATTCCAATTTTATGGATCATGGCTTTTTTTATGTGAAAAATTGAGGATTCCTTTTTGTTCATGATTTTATGTAATCATTAAATATGACTATTGCATAATTCCATGCGATCCAGTATAATAACAAGAACGATTTTTATCGATATAGAAAATGATTGGGAGGAGTTATATGGAATTTATAGGATTTATTATTTTAATCGCCTGCCTTGTTGTGGGAGTCCGGTTTGGCGGATTGGGGCTGGCGGCGGTATCGGGACTGGGGTTGGCATTCTTTGTTTTTGCAGTGGGTCTGGTGCCTGGAAAACCGCCTATTGATGTTATGCTTACGATTATGGCAGTCGTGACCTGTTCCGGTTTTCTCCAGGCGTCCAAAGGCCTGGATGTGATGTTAAAATATGCAGAAAAAATTCTTCGCAGCCATCCCACAAAGATCACTGTACTGGCGCCTGTGACGACATGGTTTTTGACTGTACTATGCGGTACGGGGCACGTAGTATATACCATGTTTCCTATTATTTATGATATTGCCATACGTCAGAATATACGGCCGGAACGGCCTATGGCGGCCGCTTCTGTGGCATCGCAGATGGGAATCTGTGCTTCTCCGGCATCTGTGGTCATTGTGTCAATGGTAGCACTGTTGGCAGGGACTGCCTATCCGGTAGGGGTGGCACAGCTCTTAGCGGTTACTGTACCTGCCACATTATGCGGAGTCATCGCGGCGGGACTGTGGAGCCTTCGCCGTGGAAAAGAGTTGGCGGAAGATCCGGAATTTCAGAAGAAAATTGCTGATCCTGAGCAATTTGCCTATATTTATGAAGAAAAAAAAGGCAGTTCGGTAGAGGGAAGTCTTCCCCGTACAGCTTACCGTGCCACATTGATATTTCTGACAGGAATTGCAGTGATTGCATTATTTGGAAGTTTTCCGTCCGTATTTCTGCCATTAGAACCCAATGCCAAGGGTGCCTGGGTACCGCTGTCCATGACGCCGGCGATTCAAATGTGCATGCTCGTTATTGCAGCAGTTATTCTGCTGGCATGCAGGGTAAATGTCAGTGAAGTTGCAGGCGGGTCAGTTTTCAAATCAGGCATGATTGCGGTTGTTTCTGTATATGGG
>DIDD01000101.1:6625-7023 GCA_002417965.1 Veillonellaceae bacterium UBA5809 | reverse complement strand
GGGATGTGTGGGTAAAAAGAGGACTATTAATCAGCAGTTCCATGAAGTATAGATTCATGGAACTGTTTTTATGTGCCGCAGATATTCTAAAAGATATAATTTCTTCAATATTCCTTCACAGGTTTTTCACAGTTTTTGCCTATACTAAAAATATAAGATGGGTTTGAGAAAGAGGGGAGGCGCAGTTCATGGAGAAAAAGGTACAGGAAGGATCGGAAGAATGTCATAAAAAAGGCGGGATGCACCGGATGGGTCATGGCTGGATGATGGCGTTATGCTGTCTCCTTTCTATAGGAGCTGCTTTTGCGGTACAGGCTGCCGGTTATGGATCAGCGGCGGGGTATATGATGTTGCTGTTATGTCCGGTGATGCATCTTTTTATGATGAAGAGCATGCAT
>DIDD01000101.1:0-6364 GCA_002417965.1 Veillonellaceae bacterium UBA5809 | reverse complement strand
ATGCGGACCGTACATACCGGGGACATATGGGTGCGCTCGGAACCGGACAGTATATGGATGACATGATGGGGAATGAAGGATCTTTGGGCATGATGCGTGACTATACAGACCGCAGCGGACGCGGGTACAGCCGGGATACTGCCAAAGCGGGGACTGAGGAACGGACATCCCGCCGCGGAGAAGACAAGGATTATCCTTGTCTGGACAATGACGGCGAAACGGACAGGAAATAATTATCCATCTGTATTGTTGTATATAAAACACAGGGGCTGCGGGGGTTATCCCGGGAAGCCCCTGTGTTTCTTTGATTGTTTTTATATTCAAAAAGATCTCAGGAGAGGCCTTGACGGTCTTGTCCTGAGATCTTTTTATGAATTGGGAAGGGCATTATTCTTTTTTTACGGGGGTGCTGTCAGAAATTTCTTCCTTCATTTTTGCAAATTCTTCGCTGTTCAGTTCTCCTTTTGCATAGCGCTCTTTCAGAATTTCCAGGGCTGGTGTATGGGAGAGTTCCGGAGTGTCCTCTTTTTTGAATACTGAGCGGAAGAGCCATATGGCTGCCAAGACGGCAATGATCACAAATGACAGATTCATGATCAGTCCCAGCAGTCCGAAAAGCCAGCTCATGGGGCCTCCATAGCCATAACCAAATCCAAAGCCGTGCATCATATATATCCACTCCTTTCCTGTATGGTTTTATCATACGCTTTTTATGTGAAGAAGTTGTGAAAATAGATGAAATAAAAAGGAATATCCGTGTTTTTGAAGATTTCACAACTTCTTCACAATAGGTTCGCAGCATTTTCATAAGTGCCGTATATAGTAGAGGAAAGGACAAAAACGGGAGGAAGAATATGCATCCTATACTTTTCTCAATAGGCGGTTTTGATATACATGTCTGGGGCCTGATGGTATCTCTGGGCGCAGCGGCAGGGTATATGACAGCTCTTCGTTTCGCTGAGGGAAGCCGGTTCACGGAGTCTATTTTATGGGGTTATTTTTTTTATGCCATTCCTGTGGGGCTGGCGGGGGCCCGGCTGTGGGAGGTCCTTTTCTCCTGGCAGAATTATGCAGCGGATCCTCTGCAGGCACTCATGCTGTGGCAGGGAGGTATGTCGATCCAGGGGGCTGTGACGGCAGATTTGCTGCTGGCATGGGGATATATGCGGAAGCAGAAGTTGTCTCTGGCAGCTTTCGGTGATATTTTGGCGCCGGGACTAATTCTGGGTCAGGCGATAGGGCGTATCGGATGTTTTTTTAATGGAGATGCATATGGAAAGCCGACGGATGCGTGGTACGGGGTTGTTTATCAGCCGGGAACACCGGCTTTTGCCGCCTGGGGCAATATGCCTCTGGTGCCGGCGGAGCTTTTTGAATCAGCGGCGGATTTTGTGATACTGGGGATTCTCTGTGTGATATTCAGAAGGAAGAGGTTCGACGGCCAGGTGGTTCTCTGGTATTTTATTTTGTATTCGGCAGCCAGATTTTTCCTGGAGTTTCTGCGTACGGACAGTCTGATGGCCGGTCCTCTGAAGGCGGCCCAGCTCACAACGGCTGTGACGGCGGGGGCAGCGGCCCTGGTTCTGGTATGGCTGTCCCGGCGCAGGGCGCATACAGGCAGGAGCGGAGAAACGGTTTTGTAGGATGAATATATTTTCTGGAAGGAAGTGCGTCTGATGTATGAATACGGCATGTGGGTGATGGCCGGTGTCAATATCTTTGTTTTTCTTGTTTTTGCATTCAGTTTTACCCGGCCCCGGAAAGGGCGGGACTGGCGTTCGTTCGGTGCTTTCAGCGCGTTTATCGTAGCTTTGTTTACGGAAATGTACGGGTTTCCTCTGACTGTTTATCTCCTTTCCGGATGGATAGGCAGCCGTTTTCCCGAGCTTTCTTTTTCTCATGACGGGGGACATTTGTGGTATTCTCTTCTGGGACTCCAGGGGGATCCCCATCAGTATCCGATCCATATGGTGAGTGAATGGATGATTCTGGGGGGCATGATTTTTCTGGCGGTTACGTGGAAGTATCTGCACCGGGCACAGCAGAAGGGCGAGGTTGCTTCCCGGGGACCGTATGCCCGTATGCGCCACCCCCAGTATGCTGCATTTATTCTGATTCTGACGGGTTTTTTGATTCAGTGGCCGACGCTGCTGACCGTGGTTATGTATCCGGTTCTGCTGTTTATGTATATTCATTTGGCGGGACTGGAAGAAAAGGAGTCGCTCCGGTATTTCGGCAGGGATTATGAGGTCTATATGGAATCTGTTCCCAAATGGGGAGTTCCTTTCAGAAGGCATAACGGGGAGAATGGTTTGTCTTCTGCAAAGAAATAGAGGGACAGGTTTTTAAAAAATATGTATAGGGGCCCGGCATGATGCCGGGCTTTTTTACGTGGGACTAACAGTGGTCGCTGACTTTTACTTTTCTGATATCGAACGGTGACAGAAGGGATATATTTCTTCTTTACAATAAGAAAAGGAAGCATGGCGGAGGGGAGCGGCAGATGGAGATTACCGTAAAAGGAATTAAAAAATATTTCGCAGGACGCTGTGTCATACCGGATCTGTCCATGACTGTGCAGGACCATTCACTGACGGTGATTCTGGGGCCGTCGGGATGTGGGAAAACCACACTGCTCCGGATGATTGCGGGGCTGGAGAGGCCGGATTCGGGAGAGATTCTTTTTGACGGAGTGCCTGTATTTTCTTCGGAGAAACGGATTTTTGTGCCTCCTGAAAAGAGAGGGCTCGGTTTTGTGTTTCAGGATCTGGCTCTGTGGCCCCATATGACGGTATGGGACAACATATGTTTCGGGCTCCGGCAGCGCGGGCGGAAGGCGGATATACCGGGGCGCGTGCCGGACATTATCCGGGCGGTCCGTCTGGAAGGGCTGGAAAGGCGTTATCCAGGGGAGTTGTCCGGCGGGCAGCAGCAGAGAGCGGCGCTGGCACGGGCTCTGGCCTGCACATCGTCGTGTATTCTTCTTGATGAACCGCTGTCGGCGCTGGATGCCGTGCTGCGGGAGACGATGAGGAGGGAGCTGCGCCGTCTGTCGGAGCAGTTCCGTGTTACTTTTGTTCTGGTGACTCATGACCAGGCGGAGGCGATGTGTCTGGCAGACCGCATTGCTGTCCTGTCGGAGGGCAAATTGGAACAGTACGGAACGCCGGAAGATATTTATCAAAAGCCGGAAAGTCTCTTTACTGCTTCTTTTATTGGACATTCCAATTGGCTGGGACAGGGACGGATGTTCCGTCCTGAAGCCATTCATATAGAGAAGGAGAGGGAGGATGATATTTCTTTTCAGACAGAAGTGACGGGGGTGCGTTATATGGGCGGATATTTTGAGGCGGATCTTAAATACGGGAAGGAGTCATGGATGATGCGGTCATTGAAGAGAGCCGTTAAAGGACAGACTGTGCGTGTTTATGTATCGCCCGGAGACATTGTAAATATGACAGGAGGCAGGGGAATTTGAAGAATATGTGGAAAAGAGCGGCAGCAGCGGTGATGCTTCTGGTCTGCGGACTGGCGGCAGGCTGCGGAAATACGCAGACGGCAGGGAGTCAGTCCCGGCAGGGGGAACAGAAGGTTGTGGTCTATATGCCCAGCCCGACGAAGCTGGCGGATCAGCTGGCGGCGGGATTCACAGCTAAAACGGGTATTAAGGTGGAACAGTTCCAGGGAACAACAGGGCAGATTCTGGCACGTATGGAAGCGGAAAAGAGTCATCCCCAGGCCGATGTCGTTATTCTGGCTTCATGGTCAGACGGGATGTCGCTGAAAAAGAAGGATCTTCTCCTGGCTTATGAGCCGAAAAACGGGGATCTCATGCCTGATACATGGAAGGATGATGCCCATATGATGTACGGAACCAGTGCTTCTGCCGTGGGTGTTATTTATAATACTGCGGTTTTTCCTCAACTGAATGCGGACTGGGGTGAATTGGCATCGGATCCGGCTTATCAGAACCAGATGGTGATTCCGGATCCGAAAAAATCCGGTTCCTGTAAGGATTTTATCGACGGATTTGTGACATCCAAAGGAGATCAGGGATGGTCAGTGCTGCAGGGACTGTTCCATCAGGGAATGGAAGTCCGGGGGGCCAATAAAGCTGCGCTTGAGTCGGTATTAACGGGAGAGAAGGGAATCCTGATTGCCGGTGTTGATTATAATGCTTTTGAAGCTATGAAGAAGGGAGAGCCTATTGCGATTTATTACCCTCAGGGCGGTACAGTTGTAAATCCCCGGCCGGCCATGATTATGAAGGCGGCACCCGATCAGGAAAATGCCAAAAAATTCATGGATTATCTTCTGTCGGATGAGGCGCAGAAAATGGTGGAGGATGCTTATCTGCTGCCGGGGCGCACGGATATCAAACAGGATAACCGGACGGCTCTTTCGGAGATTGCACAGATTCATGCGGACTGGGATGAAATGGAAAAACAGGCTGACCAGATTATGAAACGCTTTGCAGCCATGGCGGGTACAGGACGCTGATATGGGGAAATATGGAAATTCCTGGGGGCCGGCCGGAACATGGGGTATTCTCCTTATCCTGGCCGTTCTCATTGGAGCTCCTCTTTTTACTATTTTCCAGACGGCATTCAGTCCGGAGGGGCTGTGGAATCCGGAGGCGCTGATCCGTATATGGGCAGACGGAAATAATGCGGCAACAGTAGGCCATTCTCTGTGGCTCGGGTTCCTGGTGACCGCGGCTGCTTCTGTATTGGCATGGCCGGCTGCCTGGGTCTTGTCGAGGGCGCCCCGGGAAACACAGAGGTATATGGATATTCTTCTTTTGGTGCCTTTTATGACTCCGCCTTATATTGCGTCCATGGGATGGATTTTGTTTATGCAGAAACGGGGGCTGCTGGAACAAATGGTTCCTCAGGCGGCACCTGCGGGGCAGGCGTTTTTCTCTCTGGCGGGGCTGGTCATGGTTATGAGTCTCCATGGATTTCCTTTTCTGGTCACTATATTGAAAAATGCCATGTTGGAAATACCTCGTTCCATGGAAGAGTCGGGGGCTTTGTTTGGCGCACCTCCCGGCCAGCGGTTCCGGAAGATTTTATTTCCTCTTTTGACGCCGGCCTTTGCGGCCGGTGCCTTTCTTGTTTTCGTGCGTACGTTGTCTGAGTACGGTACTCCGGCTACGTTGGGACAGCGTATCGGGTATCATGTATTTACCACGGATATTCATGATCTGGCGCTTCTGGCGCCGGTTCAGTTCGGGCGGGCTTCGGCTCTTTCTGTCATTCTGACTGTCATCTGTCTCGGTGTCTGGTATATGCAGAAGAAATATACAGGGGAAGGATATGATTTCGGCGGGCGTGCGGACCGTATGGGGGAAAAGGGGCGGTCTGTGCCGTGGACCGGCCGTCTTTTCCTTGGTGTGCTGTTTTTCTTCTCTGCCGTAATTCCCTGGATGACGGTGCTGGCGGTATCGTTGATGAGGCTGCAGGGGAAGGGCCTGTCGGCAGGGAATTTCACGCTTGCCCATTACAGTCAGTTCTTCCTGATGGGCGGAAAGGCCATGGCCGCTGTCGGGAACAGTCTGATTCTGGCGGCGTCATCGGCTTCGGCAGCGGCGGTGCTGGGGGCACTGCTGGTATGGCATAACCGGAACTGCCGGGGATGGCCGGGCAGTACGGCTGAGGCAGGGGCGCTGCTGCCGTCCATGGTGCCCGGCATTGTTCTGTCCTTGGGCATGATGATGTTCTGGAATGATATGCTCCCGGTCCTGCCGGTTTATAATACGATGTGGATTTTGTTTATTGCTTATACGGGATTGTTCCTTCCGATTGCCGTCCAGTATGCAAAGGCGGCTTTTGCGTCTCTTTCTCCCGCACTGTTTGCGGCAGGCCGCGTGTTCGGGGCGCATCCTGTCTCGGTTTTCTTCCGTATTGCCCTGCCTCTGACGTTCAGGGGGATTCTGGCGGGATGGATGATGATTTTTATTGTAGCACTCCGTGAGCTGGTGGCTCCGGGACTGATGGCTCCCATGAATACCGATGTGGTATCCACGTTTATTGTCAATGAGTTTGAGCAGGGAGACGTGGGACTTGGTATGTGCATGGCTGTTTTTACTATGCTTCTTACGGTTTTTCTGTTTTCCGGAATTCAATATCTGCAGTGCGGAAGAAAGCGAAAAAGCAAAGTACCTGTTTCTCCCAAAAAGAACGAAATCCAAGAGAAAAAGTAAATCACCGGTATCAATCATACTGAAATTTATGTAAAAATATCTTTGCAGTGTCATATTATTGCAATTTATGTAATAATATATTAAATACTATTGAAACATAATTTATTATTGTGTTATTATACAGCCGTCGAACCAATGAGATTTGAGATCAACGAGATT
>DIDD01000107.1:6594-16741 GCA_002417965.1 Veillonellaceae bacterium UBA5809 | reverse complement strand
CAGAAGCTGCGGCGCAGAATGCCCGCCTCGAAGTAGCAGAAGGAAAAGCCCTTGAAAAAGGTGACTACGCCATTATCGACTTTGCCGGCAAGGTAGATGGCAAACCATTTCAGGGCGGCGAGGGAAAAACCTATCCTTTGGAAATTGGATCAGGCAGTTTTATTCCCGGATTTGAAGATCAGCTGACAGGTCATAAAGCCGGAGACGATGTAACGGTGAAAGTATCCTTCCCGGCTGACTATTTTGTGAAAGAACTGGCTGGTAAAGAAGCGGAATTTGATGTGCATATTTCTGATGTGAAGAAAAAGGTCATCCCGGTATTGGACGATGAATTTGCAAAGTCAGTCAGTCATTTTGAAACATTGGACGAACTGAAGAAAACATTAAAGCAGAGAATGCAGCTTCAGGCCATTCAGAAAGCAGAAGAAGCATATCATCAGGCATTAGTGGATCTGGCCGTAAAAAATGCAGAAGTGGATATTCCGGAAGAAATGGTCAATCAGCGCATTGATGAAATGATCAGTGAAATGAAACTGAGTCTTGAATCCCGCGATACATCATTTGATAAATATCTGAAAACCATTGGGAAAACAGAAGAAGAACTGCGGAAAGCCTATGAAGAAACAGCCCGGGAAAACGTCCGGCAGGGACTTGTCCTCGAAGCAATTGCAGATAAAGAGGGCCTGCAGGTTTCTGACCAGGACCTTTCCATGGAAATCTACAGCATGGCACAGCATTTTGAAGCAGATCCCAAAGAAGTTGTAAAAATCATTAAAAAAGAAAACCGTGTTCCCATGCTGATCGCATCTGTAACCAGGAAAAAGGCAGCGGCCTTTATTTACGGCGCAGCCCACAAAGAGAAACTGGAAGCGGCAGCAGAACCGGCGGATGCCAAACAGCCCGCCGGAGAAGAAAAGGCACCTAAAAAATCAAAAACCGTAAAAACGCCGAAAACTGAGAAAGCTGAAAAGTCGGCGGTCAAAAAAACAGCAGCGAAAAAGCCAGCAGCAAAAAAAAGCCGTGCTAAATCATCAGTATCCGAAAAAGAAGAATCCGTTGGGGAGGATCAGTAAAAGATAACCTCCCATATAGAAAGGGGAAGGGATGACAGCTGTGAATTATGTACCGATTGTAGTAGAACAGACAGCCCGGGGAGAAAGGTCTTATGACATTTATTCCAGACTTCTGAAAGACAGAATTGTTTTTCTTGGAGGGCCCATTGATGACCATACGGCCAATATTATCATTGCACAGCTCCTGTTTTTAGAAGCAGAAAACCCGGATAAAGACATTCATCTGTATATTAACAGTCCCGGCGGTGTGGTTACAGCAGGTATGGCAATCTATGATACCATGCAGTATATTAAGCCTGATGTATCCACAATCTGCATCGGATCATGCGCCAGCATGGCAGCCGTCCTCCTTACGGCGGGAGCAGCAGGGAAAAGGTATGCGCTGCCCCATTCCAATGTGATGATACACCAGCCTCTCGGCGGTGTGCAGGGACAGGCGACAGAGATTGAAATACATGCCAGGGAAATCCTGAGGCTCCGTGAAGAATTGAATGGAATTCTGTCAAGGCACAGTGGACAGCCTATTGAAAAAATCAGGATTGATACAGAACGGGATAATTTTATGACGGCAGAAGAAGCTAAAAGCTATGGCTTGATTGACAATATTCTTCACAGAAGCATCATTCCGTCGGAAAAAAGCAAATAAGGAGGGGCTGTTTTGGAAAAAAACAATCATCAGTCAGCGCCTCCCGTCTGCAGCTTTTGCGGCCGTTCCAGTGATGAAGTTGAAAAATTAATTGCCGGTCCAGGAGTTTATATCTGCAATGAATGCATTGAAGTGTGCCAGAACATCCTGAAAGAAGAACTGAAACAGGACCAGCACAGCACATTGGAAAAAATTCAGGTACCGCCTCCGCAGGATATTAAGTCCTATATGGACCAGTATGTGATTGGGCAGGATGAGGCAAAAATCGCTCTGGCAGTGGCTGTTTATAATCATTATAAACGGATTCAGTCTGAGATTTCGGATGATGGGGTAGAACTTCAGAAATCCAATATTGTGATGCTGGGGCCCACAGGAAGCGGGAAAACACTTCTTGCACAGACACTGGCCCGTTTTCTCAATGTGCCGTTTGCCATTTCTGATGCTACAAGCCTGACAGAGGCGGGATATGTCGGGGAAGATGTGGAAAATATTCTTCTTCGGCTTATTCAGGCAGCAGACTATGATATAGAAAAAGCACAGCGGGGAATTATTTATATTGATGAAATTGATAAAATTGCCCGTAAATCGGAGAATCCTTCCATTACACGAGATGTTTCAGGGGAAGGGGTTCAGCAGGCACTGCTGAAAATTCTGGAAGGAACAACAGCCAGTGTTCCCCCGCAGGGCGGAAGAAAACATCCAAATCAGGAAATGATTCAGATTGATACATCCAACATTCTTTTTATCTGCGGAGGAGCCTTTGACGGAATTGAACAGGTAATCTCGCAGAGACTGACTAAGAACACCATTGGCTTTGGGGCTGACATCAAGAGGAAGGAAGAGCAGGATATTCCCCGTATCTTAAATCAGGTGCAGCCGGAGGACCTCCTGAAATTCGGACTTATTCCTGAATTTATAGGCCGTCTTCCTGTGGTAGTTACTCTGCATCCGCTGGATGAAGAAGCTTTGGTGAAAATTTTGACGGAACCAAAAAATGCCTTAGTCAAGCAGTATCAGAAGCTGCTGGAATTGGATCATGTCAAACTTGTATTTGAAGACGCTGCGCTTCAGGCAATTGCACGTCAGGCCATCGAGCGGAATACAGGAGCCCGGGGACTGCGCGCCATTATTGAAAAAATTATGCAGCATGTGATGTATGAAGTTCCAGGAATGAAAAATGTAAGCCAGTGTACCGTAACGGAAGATGTTGTTATTCATCATAAGGAACCGGTTCTGACGTTTTTATGATCTGCTTCTGCAACGTGAGGGGCTCTGTTCTTTTGAACGGAGTCCCTTCATTTTTCATGGATTATGCTGGAAGATTCTCAGAAAAAAGCAGAATCCGCCAGTCTGTTTCTTTTTTTGTGCTACAATAATCATAGTAGATAACGGAGGAATGAATATATGGAAGAAATAGAGAAAAATTCTGCCCCGCTTACGGTGCCTTTGGTGCCGCTTAGGGATGTTGTCATTTATCCGCACATGGTGACAAGCCTGGACATAGGCAGGGAAGGATCAGTGGCGGCGGTCAGAAGAGCGACTAAAAATGACCGCTACCTGGCTATGATTATGCAGCGTGATGCCGCACAGAATCATCCGGCCATGGCCCATCTTTACAGAGAAGGATCTGTTGTAAAAATTAAACAGCTCCTGCAGCTTCCGGGGGGAATGGTAAGAATTCTTGTGGAAGGAATTTCACGCATACATCTGCTGGATCTCCGGGAAGAAGACGGATGCCTTATGGCCGATATCGAGGATGTACAGGAAAAAAAGGGTGATCCGGTCCTGGCGGAAACCTACCGGCGTGAAATTATTAAAGAGTTTATGGAATGGACACAGCATGCCAAACAGAACCTGTCGGAAGAAGCCATGGAACAGCTTCATGCGACCGAGGATCCAGGAGAGACGGCAGATTTTATTGCGTCACAGCTGATGATACAGCCTGGTGTAAAGCAGGAAATCCTGCAGTTGGCATCTGTAGAGAAGAGACTGAAAAAAGTCAAACAGCTTTTGGATGTGGAAATGGAAATCTGTTCCCTGGAAGAAAAAATTAATTCTGAAGTCCGGGTGAATATGGAAAAAGAGCAGAGAGATTATTATCTCCGGCAGAAAATTAAAGCGATACATCATCAACTGGGGGACACAGGATCACCTGATGAAGAGGCTGACAGTTACCGGGCTAAACTGAAAGCACTTGAACTTCCGAAAGAACAGTCTGAAAAGATTGAACGGGAAATTTCCCGCCTTGCCTCCATGCCTCCGATGATGGCAGAATCTGCGGTCATCCGTAATTATCTGGACTGGATCTTTGATCTTCCGTGGCATCAGGAGAGCAAAGATAATTTGGACCTGAAAAAGGCCCAGAAAATTCTGGACTCAGATCATTATGGGCTGGATAAAATCAAAGAGCGGATTTTGGAATATCTGGCGGTCCGTGTACTCTCAGACCGCGTCAAAGGGCCTATTCTTTGCTTTGTAGGGCCTCCCGGAGTGGGCAAGACCAGTTTGGCACGGTCTATTGCACGGGCCATGGGACGTGAATTCGCAAGAGTTTCCCTTGGGGGGATTCATGATGAAGCGGAAATAAGGGGACATAGAAGAACCTATATTGGAGCTATGCCGGGCCGCTTTATTGAAGCAATGGCACAGTCAGGCACCAAAAATCCTGTGATTCTTCTCGATGAGATTGATAAAATTGGAAATGACTTCAGAGGGGATCCGGCATCAGCCCTTTTGGAAGCACTCGATCCTGAACAAAACAACACATTCAACGATAACTTTATTGATATGCCTTTTGATATGTCACATGTCTTTTTTATTACCACAGCCAATACGATGTCTACTGTGCCGCCGGCTCTGATGGACCGGATGGAAGTCATTCCCCTTTCGGGATACACTGAAGAGGAGAAACTGCAGATTGCCCAAAAATATCTGGTGCCCAAACAGCTGGGGCTAAACGGACTTACAAAAGAAGATATTCATTTCACGCCGCAGCTTATCCGTGCGGTGATACAAGGCTATACCAGAGAGGCCGGGGTGCGTGAACTGGAACGTGTTATCGGGTCCCTGTGCCGTAAAGTGGGAAAGAAAATTGTTATGAAGGAAGAACAGATCCCGGGCCTTACTGCACGTACCGTGGAAGAATACCTGGGTCCTGTCAAATTTCTTCCGTTTTTAAAAACCCATATTTCCTCTATAGGACGGGTAACAGGATTGGCATGGACACAGGCGGGGGGAGAAGTATTGGATACAGAGGCAGTGTCCTTTAAAGGCAAAGGGCAGCTTATTCTTACCGGGCAGCTGGGTGATGTGATGAAAGAATCGGCGCAGGCGGCTTACACGTATGTCAGAAGCAGGGCGGCAGACCTAAAGCTGGCTGATGATTTTTATGAAAAGAGTGATATCCATATTCATCTGCCGGAAGGCGCTATTCCAAAGGACGGGCCTTCAGCGGGAATTACCATGGCGGTGGCTATGGCATCGGCCTTTACACGGCGGCCGGTCCGCTCAGACACCGCTATGACCGGAGAAATCACTCTGACGGGGGAAGTCCTTCCAGTAGGAGGCATCAAAGAAAAAGTATTGGCAGCCAGCCGTTTTGGAATCAAGCAAATTCTGATGCCGGCTGACAATAAGAGAGATTTAGAAGAAATTCCTGATTCTGTAAGGAAAAAACTTCATTTTATTTTTGTCAAAACGATGGATGAGGTATTAGAGAACGCACTGGTGAAATAATATGGCTGAAAAAAGAAATTCCAACACCGAGAACACAAAATTTCATATTTTTTCTTCCGCTTATTTTCGTTCTGTAGTAGAACGTGCTCAGTACGTGAATGACGGAAAAAAGGAAATAGCCTTTATAGGCAGATCCAACGTGGGCAAATCATCGCTGATTAACTCCCTGTGCAGCCGCCGCGGGCTTGCCATGGTCAGCCGGGATCCGGGCAAGACCAGGACGATCAATTATTTCGCTATTCAGTCCAGAAGTATGGATAAAGAAGGAACCGGGCATCGTCAGGACTGGTATCTGGTAGACCTTCCAGGGTACGGTTTTGCCCGTACATCCCAGAAAAGTAAAGATTCATGGTCATCCTTTATTGCGGAATACATTAAATTTTCGCCTGGTCTGGTACTGTTGTGCCTGCTGATTGATCTCCGTCATCCCGGACTTCCCATTGATGCAAAGGCCTACGAATGGCTTCAGGGGCTGGGACTTCCTATCCAGATTGTATGTACGAAATCAGATAAGCTGGGAACACAGGAGAAACAGAAAAACCTGAGAGAAGTAGAAAGATTATTCAGTGGTTCAGGGCATCCTGTTGCCTATTCGGCCATCAGTCACAACGGACGTGATGATCTGCTCCATATCATTGAACAATATGTCTGCGGAGACGAATCATGAAAAAATGGATATTTTTTCTGTTCCTCCTGCTGATTCCATTTTCCCAGACGACGGCCTATAACCCCTGGGCTCCTAATATATTTGCAGAAGCAGACTGCGGCTCGTGGGAATGGAAAGAAATCAGCCGCATGTGTGATGAGGGGAAAGCGCCCCACTACAGCGGAGAAAAAATCAGGCAGGCTTCTCTGAGCCGCTATGAGCTGGCGGCGGTAGTTATTGATCTTTCAGAAAATGAAAATGCATTGACCCCCGATGAAAAAGAATCCTTGAAAAAAATCAGACAATCCTACAGCAGAGAACTGGAGGCCAGAAACTGGAAAGAAAAGAAATCCCCAGATCAGGCAGAAATACATGGTGATCTAAGAATCAGAAAAACGGATGGGAAACCTGCTGACGGAAGAGCACGCATAGGAATTCTCTATCATATTGGACAGCATGCAGAAGCGGGGGCAGAAGAGATAAAATAACCATAAAGATGACATTAAATCATAAAAATCACAGAAGCCCGGTCCTGGATGAGGCGGGAATCTGTGATTTTTTACATACTTTGCATATTGCATATAAAGAAGAATGCAGAGGTGTGAGAATATATCAAGACAGCCTCCTTTTTTAGGAAAGGCTGTCTTTTGAATCAGAATGCAGGGACAATAGCACCCTTGTATTTTTCTTGAATAAATGATTTTACCTCAGGGCTGTGAAGAGCATCCATAAGTTTTTTTAGTTCAGGGCGGTTTTCATCACCGGAACGGACAGCTACGATATTGGCATAAGGCGAGTGGCTGTCTTCTGTAAACAGGGCCTTATGCGGATCAATGCCGGCCTGAAGAACATAATTAACATTAATAACGGCAGCATCCACATCATCCAGAGAGCGGGGAAGCTGTGCGGCCTCCAACTCAGAAATTTTGATATTTTTAGGATTGGAAACAATATCCTGCGGAGTGGCCGTAATAGAAACACCGTCCTTCAGTTTCAGCAGTCCTGCAGACTGCAGAACAAGAAGAGCACGTCCTCCGTTTGTCGGATCATTGGGAATGGCGATCTGGGCACCGTCAGGCAGACCGGACAGAGAAGATATTTTTGACGAATACAGTCCCATGGGTTCCAGATGAACAGTGCCGATGGAGACGAGCTTGGTTCCGCGGTCTTTGTTAAATTGGTCCAGGTACGGCTGATGCTGGAAGAAATTGGCATCCAGTTCTCCGTCGTTCAGTGCCATATTGGGCTGTACGTAATCCGTAAACTCAACGACCTGCAGTTTGATGCCCTCTTTAGACAGCTGATCCTTTACAGAATTAAGAATTTCACCATGGGGGACCGGAGAAGCCCCGACCTTCAATGTGATTTCCTTTTGTGAAGAACTGCCTTTTTCAGTGCCTGATGGACTTTGCTGACCGCAGGCTGTGAGAAGAGACATGGACAGAATTCCGCATAAAGCGGCGATTGACCACTTGCCTAAGTTTTTCATAATATCCTTCCTTTCTTTTTTTATTGAATTCACAAAAAAGAGTCTCCCTGCGGAGGCTCTGTAAAGATCTTTATCTCTCGGATAATCCGCAGGAATTGGCACCTTAATACAGGTTGCCGGGTTTCATTGGGCCAGTCCCTCCGCCGCTCTTGATAAAACATATGCAATTCAATAAATAATTAACTGAATTATATCATTTTCATAAATATCATGTCAACCAAAGGGGACGGATGTTGTCTGATAGACAAGAACCATAGGGTCATTTATAATGATATTGGCTGTTCGGGAAGAAAGATACCGGCAGTCTTTATCATAAATCCAAGGAGATTTTATATGCACTATTCAGTATGGAAACCGTGGTTTCAGTCAAAACAGGGGATTGTGTATACTCTTTATGCAGCAGTTTTTTTTCTTCCAATTTCACAGACGATGGTGGATATCTTTTTAGCATCTTCATTGGTGCTTTCTGTCAGACACTGCCTGGAAACAGGGAGATTTGAGTGGAAAATAGGGCCTGCAGCATGGCCTGCAGCCGGTTTTATGCTGATGGCTTTTCTGTCAGTTTTTTCATCCAGAGTGCTGTCATTTTCATTTTATAACTATCTGCTTCTGCCGGGCGCCTATCTGCTTTTGTATACTTTGATTTATACATACATAAAAACAAGGGATGAAAAGAAAAAAATCCTATTTTGCTTTCTTTTTGGAGCGGCGGCCGTGGTTGTTTATGGATTCTATCAGTATGGGCATATTAAAAATATGGCGGCCATGGACTGGGTCGATCCGGAACGTTTTCCCCTGCTTTACAGGAGAATGTATTCTACCCTGGGCAATCCAAATCTTTTGGGGGCCTATTTAGTCATGGCCGTAACCATGACATCGCCGTTTGCGCTAATGGAGAAAGAAAAAAGAAACAAAGTGCTGCTGGTGGGATTTCTTGGAATATGTATGGCCGCGCTGCTTCTGACATATTCACGGAACGCCTGGGTCAGTTTGGGCTGTGCAGTTCTGGCAGCCGCCATTGTTTATGACAGGAGACTGTTTGCCGTTATCGGTGCGGCCGCCCTGTTTATTTTTATTCACCATGGGCAGGTGACAGAACGGTTTCTGTCACTTTTTACAGGGAATGATACATCGACGGATCTCCGTTTTGCATTGTGGGAAAGCACCTGTGCCATGATTCAGGACCACTGGATATTCGGAGTGGGATGGGGAAGTTATTTTTTGGCATATCCGGCATATAATTTTTTTATTGAAGATTCCCGCATTATTATTTATCACGCCCATAATATGTATCTCTCAATGGCCGCTGAAATAGGCATTCCGGGAGCACTCTGCTTCTTCCTTTTTTTCTTTGGGCAGGGAGTACTGGGCTGGCATCTTTATAAAAAGGGAAGAGACTGTTTTAACCGTTCTCTGGGACTGGGTATGTTTTTGACAGTGACGGCGATGGCTGTGGAAGGTCTGGGGGATTATGTGTTTTTCAGCCGTGCTGTTTCGCTTTGTTTTTGGGGAATGGCTGCACTTTCCTCGTCCTGCTGGGCAGCAGAAAAGAAAAACAAGAATTGAATAAAAATTTTTTATAATCATTGACAGACTTTTTGTTAGACTGAAACATAGGAAAAAGGTCATAATACGATAAAAATGTGATATAATGATGGAGGTTATGAAGATGGGCGCATGACAGGACGGAATTAGTTTTTCCTGTATGGGGAAGTCCATCGTATTTCTGCGTGTCTATAACTCATGCAGCCTTCCGCCTTCCTGTGATTTGACATCTAAAGACGAGTCCATTAAAATATAGTCAAGAATAATATATTTTATATTATGATGATTGTGGATCGAAATCAGGCAGATGAGATAGAGATCAGAAGTTCCAATACCCCTGCATAAGCCCCGCGGTCTATCCGCAGGCTTTAATAATTATTTTATTGTTTTTGGGAGGATGATAGAATGATCGACACCAATGACAGCGAATTCCTGAGCAGAATTGAGGATAAGTCCCTGCTTTCCAAAGTCTGTTCAGCTGAGGCGGCGGCAGCAATGATTAATCCGGGAGATGCACTGGGCATCAGCGGATTTACACCCTGCGGCTACCCAAAGATCACCATTAAGAAACTGGCAGAAAGAATTAAAAAAGAGCATTTTCAGGTTGATATCTGGACAGGTGCTTCCACCGGGGCTGAAATTGATAAAGACCTGGTTGAAGTAGACGGTGTCCGCAACCGTATGCCCTATCAGACAAATGCTATTCTCAGAAAAGCTATTAATGCAGGTCAGGTTAATTATTTCGATCTTCATCTGAGCCATGTGGCACAGCAGATCCGGGAAGGATTTTTTGACAAGATGCCGGACGTGGCATTGATTGAAGTCTGCAAAATCACCAAAGAAGGTCATTTGGTGCCGACCACAGCCATTGGGAACTCTCCCGTTTTTGCACAGACTGCGAAAAAGATTATTGTTGAAGTCAATACCACACAGCCGGAAGAATTGGAAGGAATGGCCGATATCTACGGACTTCCGAATCCGCCCCACCGTCAGCCGATTCCGATCACCTCTGC
>DIDD01000107.1:0-6505 GCA_002417965.1 Veillonellaceae bacterium UBA5809 | reverse complement strand
CTGCTGCCCCTGCAGTCCGGTGTAGGCAACGTGGCCAATGCAGTGATTCATGGACTGGTAGAATCCAACTTTAAAAATCTTAGTGTTTACACTGAAGTCATTCAGGACGGCATGTTTGATCTCATTGACAGAGACAAGATCGACATGATTTCCGGGACCAGCCTTTCACCGTCTCCGGAAGGACTGAAGCGCTTTTATAACAATATTTCTGAATACCGTAAAAAGATTATCCTCCGTCCGCAGGAAATCTCCAATAATGCAGAAGTCATCCGCAGGATTGGTGTCATCGGCATGAATACAGCGCTGGAAATGGATATTTACGGACATGTCAATTCCACCCATATCATGGGGACGAAGATGATGAACGGGATCGGCGGATCCGGCGATTTCGCACGGAATGCGGCCCTGTCATGCTTCTTCTGCCACAGCACAACGAAGCACGGAGATATCTCTGCCATTGTTCCGATGTGCTCCCATGTGGATCATACAGAACACGATACACATGTATTTATTTCTGAACAGGGCATTGCTGATGTACGCGGCCTGTCCCCGAAAGAAAGAGCCAAGGTTATTATCAACAACGTGGCTCATCCTGACTACAGAGATGCACTTATGGACTATTACGAAAGAGCCTGCGCAGCCTGTGCAGAATCTCAGACGCCGCATATCCTCAAAGAAGCATTCTCATTCCATGTACGCCTGCAGGAAACAGGAAGCATGAAAATAAAAAAATAATAATTTCCTGTTTTTGTAAAAGCTGATACCTGCCGAAAGGCAGAGATCATATATGAAAGCTGCCGGACAGCAGCTGCAGCGAGAAGAACAACAAACACCGCGCAGCTGATCCGGCGGCTGATTCCGTTCGGGATTTCCCTGTGACTGCGGGAATGGCATCAGGCGAGAAGACTAATCCGCGCCGCCTCTGTTAATGCAATGTAGTCAAAAATCCCCTCGGGAAAAAGTTTATTTTTAGGAGGAAGATGAACTTATGGCAAATGAATCCCTGAAAGCCAAACTCGCAGAGTATGAAGCGAAATGCGCTAAATCCTTTGCAAAGGTTCCTGAAAGAGTGGGCCTGAAGCACAATGCACTGTACACACCGGTTGATATTGAAGGTTTTGATTATGAAAGAGATCTTGGTATCCCCGGCGAATATCCTTATACACGCGGTGTTCAGCCGACCATGTACCGCGGCCGTCTCTGGACCATGCGTATGTATGCTGGATTTGCAACAGCAGAAGAATCAAACAAACGTTACCGTTATCTGATTGCTAACGGCGGNNACATCCATGACAATCAACGCTCCGGCTTCTGTGCTGCTGGCTATGTACATTGCCGTCGGCGAAAAACAGGGCGTTCCGGCCAACCTGCTGCGCGGCACCATCCAGAATGATATTCTGAAAGAATACGCAGCCCGCGGAACATATATTTTCCCGGTTAAGCCGTCTATGCGTCTGATTACCAATATTTTTGAATACTGCTCACAAAATGTGCCGAAGTGGAACACAATTTCCATTTCCGGCTACCATATCCGTGAAGCTGGTTCTACAGCAGCACAGGAAATTGCATTCACCATTGCCGACGGAATTGCTTACATTGAAGCAGCTCTGAAAGCAGGAATGAAGATTGATGAATTTGCAGGCCGTCTGTCCTTCTTCTGGAACGCACACAACAACGTACTTGAAGAAGTTGCAAAATTCCGTGCATCCCGCCGCCTGTGGGCCCGTGTACTGAAAGACCGCTTCGGTGCTAAAGAAGCAAAGTCCATGAAGCTGCGTTTCCATACACAGACTGCAGGTTCTATGCTGACTGCACAGCAGCCGGACAACAACGTAGTCCGTGTTGCGCTGCAGGCTGCTGCTGCCGTTATGGGCGGAACACAGTCTCTGCACACCAATTCCCGTGATGAAGCACTGGCTCTGCCGACACAGGCATCTGTACAGATTGCCCTGCGCACACAGCAGATCATTGCCTATGAATCCGGACTGGCTGATGTAGTAGATCCGCTGGGCGGCTCCTACTATGTAGAAGCAATGACCAATGCCATTGAAAAAGAAGCTGAACAGTACATCAAGAAAATTGATGAAATGGGCGGCGCAGTGGAAGCCATTGAAAAAGGTTACATTCAGAAAGAGATTCAGGATTCTGCCTATGCATGGCAGATGGCTGTTGAATCAGGTGAAAAAGTTATCGTCGGCGTGAACAAATTCCAGGTTGAAGAAAAACCTGTTGAAGGATTGCTTCGCGTAGACGCTTCTGCCGGAGAATTCCAGAAGAAGAAACTGGCTGAAGTCAAAGCAGGCCGCGACAATGATAAAGTAAAAGCAGAACTTGCCAAACTTGAAACCGCTGCTGCTGATGAATCTGTCAACCTGATGCCGGTCATCCTTGATTGCGTTCGCGCATATTGCTCCATCGGTGAAATTTGCGGCGTACTCCGTAAGGTGTTCGGCGAATTCAAACCGCATGTGACGCTTTAATTTCTAAGAAAACTTTCTGGAGGTAATCATCATGGCTGAAGATAAACGTATCAGAGTGCTTGTAGCAAAACCCGGACTTGACGGACATGACCGCGGCGCCAAAGTTGTCGCCCGTGCTCTCCGTGATGCCGGCATGGAAGTAATTTATACCGGACTCCGTCAGACACCGGAACAGATCGTGGAAGCGGCTGACTCCGAAGATGTCGATGTAGTGGCTTTGAGCCTGCTGTCCGGCGCTCATAACACATTGTTCCCGAAAATTGTGGACATGCTGAGAGCAAAAGGTATGGGGGATGTTCTGGTTGTCGGCGGCGGCGTTATTCCCGCATCTGATATTCCCGGACTGAAGGAAGCAGGAGTGAAAGCTATTTTCACACCTGGTACTCCGACCAAGGATATCATCGACTTTATTAAAGCCAATGTCTGATAAACAATAACAGATTTTTGACTTTCGGTTGCGTGGGGCTGCCGGAGGACGGCAGCCCTGGCGTAACTTTCCTCTTAAAGGCGGTGTAACCATGGATTTAATGAAAGATTTTTGGAATGGGTCCAGGCGTGCCTTAGCAAGAGCAATTACTGTGGTAGAAGACGAACGGGAAGGATTTGAAGATGTCATGAAAGACATCTATCATCATACCGGTCGTGCACAGGTCATCGGTGTCACTGGTGCACCTGGTGCGGGTAAGAGCACACTTTCTGACAACCTTGTCAAGTTTTACAGAAAACAGGGGAAAAAAGTCGGAGTGGTAGCGGTTGATCCTACCAGCCCTTTCAGCGGCGGAGCCATTTTGGGAGACCGCATACGGATGAATGATCTGACTTTGGATCAAGGTGTGTTTATCCGCAGTATGGGTACGCGCGGAAGTTTGGGCGGACTGTCCAGAAAAACAGCAGATGCTGTCAAACTGATGGATGCTTTCGGACTTGATGTCATTTTGATTGAAACTGTAGGTGTTGGTCAGTCTGAAGTTGACATTGTCAAGAATGCGGATACAACACTTGTTGTGCTCGTACCCGGACTTGGTGACGACATACAGGCCATCAAAGCCGGAATTTTGGAGATTGGCGATGTATTCTGCATCAATAAATGTGATCGGGATGGAGCAGATCGGTTGAATATTGAGATCGAAATGATGCTTGATCTGGGTGAAAGTCAGGATTGGAGACCGCCGATCACTAGAACTGTAGCCAGCGAGGGCCAGGGGGTTGAAGATGTTATCCAGGCTTTGGCTGACCATAGAAAGTATTTGGAAGAATCCGGTCAGATCGAAATCCGTCGCCGTGAACGGGTGAAGGATGAAATGATTGATATGATCCATGACCGTATTTCCCGCCGTATTATGCAGAAAATTATATCGACGGGTGAATTTAGTGGCTACGTGGAACAAGTCTATGAACGGAAAAACGATCCGTTTACAGTCGTTGACTCCATTGTAGAAAATATACTTAAATAAATTTTTTAAAGGAGGAATTTGTATGGCATTCAAAGTATTGTGCGTTGATCATGTTGGCGTAGCAGTCAAAGATCTGGAAGCGATCAAAAAAGCAATGAAGGACATTTTTGATCTTGATCCTACATCCCCTGATGAAACAGTAGAGGACCAGCACGTAACGACGAGTTTCTACAAACTCAGCGAAACAGAACTGGAATTCTTAGGTTCCACCACTCCGGACGGCCCGATTGCCCGGTACATCGACAAGAACGGCGGTCACAGCGGTTATCAGCATATCGCCCTTCGTGTTGACAACATTGAAAATGCATTGAAAGAACTGCAGGAAAAAGGTGTGCCCCTGATTGATAAGAAACCCCGTATTGGAGCAGGCGGCTGCCACATTGCTTTCCTGCACCCGAAAGCAACCGGCCTTCTTATTGAACTGACCCAGCGCATGAACTGATTGGCGCTTGCTCCGTTCTTAAGGAACGGAGCTCCCCCACATGGGGGATCAAAATCTTTGGAGGTGTAAGAATGGCAACAGTGGCAGAAAAAATTGAACTTCTTCACAAAAAGCTGGAACATATTAAAGCCGGCGGCGGTGAGAAGCGCATTGAAAAACAGCATGCAAAAGGGAAACTGACCGCTCGCGAAAGACTGGCAAAATTATTTGATGAAGGTAGTTTTGTTGAAGTCGGCGCATTTGTAAAACATCGCTGCCATAATTTCGGACAGGAGAAGAAAGATCTGCCCGGTGAAGGCGTAGTAACAGGCTATGGGACTGTCGACGGCAAATTAGTTTATGCTTTTGCCCAGGACTTCACTGTAGAAGGCGGGTCTCTTGGTGAAAAACATGCAGCTAAGATTGTTCACGTACAGCAGATGGCTCTTAAAATGGGAGCTCCCTTTGTTGGCTTGAATGATTCCGGCGGTGCCCGTATTCAGGAAGCAGTTGATGCATTATCAGGATATGGTGCAATTTTCTACAATAACACCATTGCATCCGGTGTTGTGCCCCAGATTTCTGCAATTATGGGACCATCTGCAGGCGGTGCGGTATATTCCCCTGCGTTGACAGATTTCATCTACATGGTAAAAGGCACCAGCCAGATGTTTATCACAGGGCCTAAAGTTGTTGAATCAGTTACCGGAGAAAAAATTAGCGCAGAAGCATTGGGCGGAGCCTCCACACATAACACAAAAACAGGTGTTGCACAGTTCATCGCTGAAAATGATGATGACTGCCTGCGTCAGATCCGTTATCTGCTGAGTTTCCTCCCCAGCAATAACATGGAAGATGCGCCTGTAATTGATACCGGTGATGATCCCACGCGTATGGATGAAGGCTTGAACACTCTGATGCCTGATAATTCCAATCATCCGTACAATATGTATGATATTATTAAATCCATTGTTGATAACGGCGAATATTACGATGTAGCCAAAGACTGGGCTAAAAATATTATCACCTGTTTTGCCCGTATGGACGGACAGACTGTGGGCATTATTGCCAACCAGCCATCCTTTATGGCAGGCTGCCTGGATATCGATGCTTCTGATAAATCCAGCCGGTTCATCCGCTTCTGTGACTGCTTCAATATTCCGTTGCTCAACCTGGTTGATGTACCTGGGTTCCTTCCTGGAAAACAGCAGGAATACGGCGGAATCATCCGTCATGGCGCAAAGATGCTGTTTGCTTATTCAGAAGCAACTGTTCCGAAAGTGACTGTTATTGTCCGTAAAGCATACGGCGGTTCTTATCTGGCAATGTGTTCCCAGGATCTGGGTGCAGATCAGGTATTTGCATGGCCTTCTGCTGAAATTGCAGTTATGGGACCCGCAGGCGCAGCCAACATTATTTTTGCCAAGGATGCGGATAAAGCTGAAAAGACACAGGCTTATGTGGAAGAATTCGCAACACCCTATAAAGCAGCTGAACGTGGTTTTGTAGATGCTGTTATTGAACCTAAAGAAACCCGTCCCTACGTCATTAATGCATTGGCTATGTTGGCCAGCAAACGTGAAGTACTGCCGGCTAAGAAACATGCCAACATTCCGTTGTGATTAGTTTTTTATAATCTAATCTTAAAAGAAAGGATGGGGACAGATGGATTCAAGTACATTAGTTTACATTACCGGCTTTACAGCAGTTGTTGCAATTGTCTGCCTGGTAATGTTAAAGAAAATACTTTCGATTGTTGGACCTGCTGAACAGTCTTCCGGCTCTGCCCCGGTACACCACGCTGCTCAGTCAGCTGCTCCGGCGGCATCCGCCGCTTCTGCAGCTCCTGCAGCCGGCAATGAAGCAGTTGTAGCAGCCATTACGGCAGCGATTGTGTGCATGGGATACGGCAGTGGTCAGGTAGCTTCTATCCGCCCGGCAAAAAATACCGGTTGGACGACCGCAGCACGAATTGCTGGAGCACAGCAGTTCTGATACGGATAAAAGTAAAATACGCTTAGGAGGAAAGACAATGAGAAAATTTTCTGTAACAGTCAACGGTCAGGTTTACAACGTAGAAGTCAATGAGGGTGCTTCCGCACCGGCAGCAGCTCCCGCACCGGCAGCGGCTCCCGCACCGGCAGCAGCTC
>DIDD01000067.1:1843-5239 GCA_002417965.1 Veillonellaceae bacterium UBA5809 | reverse complement strand
GGAACTCCTTCACGGGCAGCCGTTTCTTTCCGGATCCGGCAGAGAAAATGGTATAAAAAATTTTCTTCTTCTAAATTTTCGCCGGATGATTCATTCATTCCATTTCCCTGTATGGGAAAAACATTTTCTTCTTTTTCCGAAATATCTTTCTTTTTCTGTCCCTGATTCTTTCCAAAAGAAGATATCTCCGTCAGAAAACGGAGACCGTATTTCTGAAGTTTGAAAGTTCCCACTCCTTTAATTCTGGATAAATCCTGCTCCGTATGAGGCTTGGAATCCGCCATTTCTTCCAGTGTCGCATCCGAAAAAATAACAAAAGGCGGAACTTTTTCCTCGGAAGCAATCTGAAGCCTAAGTTTTCGAAGCGCCTCAAAAAGCACCTGTTCTGCCGCTTTCAATGCAGTTCCTGTACGTTCCACCGCTGTATCGGCTATCACCTCTTCCGCCCCCGGTGCAAATCCGTAAACTTCTGCCTTCCCTTCCAATACTTCCCGGGATTTCCCGCAGAGCTTTAAAACCGGATAAGGATCTCCCTGCCGCAGAAGATATCCGTCTGCTATATACTGATGAATCAGACTTTTTATATGAGGCAGCTTTTCTTTGCCCAGTTTTCCATATGTAGGTATCGTCTGCAGTCCCATATCCTGAATCTTTTTAGAACGGCTTCCTTTCAGAATATCTGCAATAACAGATACCCCAAACCGCTCCCCTGCAGAAACTACTGTCCGAAAAACCAGACCCGCCGTATCTGTCATCCTCACCCGTCCCGCTGCTGTTTCACAATTGCCGCAGTGTCCGCAGGGTTCTTTTGGATGCTCTCCAAAATAAGTCAGGATAAAATTTCTGAGGCAGGATGATGTCTGGCAGTAATCCAGCATCCTGTTGAGGCGCTCATACTCCAGTCTCTCCTGCTCTTCCGGAAGCTCGCTTTTTTCAATCAGATACCGTTGAATAACCGGATCCTGTCCATGATAAAGAAGCAGGCATTCTGCAGATGCCCCGTCTCTGCCGGCACGTCCCGCCTCCTGATAATAGGCCTCCAGACTTCTGGGCATCTGATAATGAATCACATACCTCACATTGCTTTTATCAATTCCCATGCCGAAAGCATTGGTGGCCGCCATAACAGGAACACGGTCATAAGAAAAATCTTCCTGCGCCTGTCTGCGCTCATTGTCATCCATTCCCGCATGATACCGTCCTGCTGCTATGCCTGCCTGCATGAGCAGGGCATAAACCTCATCCACGGCTTTTCTCGTGGCACAATAAATAATTCCGCTTTCTTGTCTATGAGTTTTTACATAGCGGAGAATCAGTTTCTTTTTATCCACATCATGAATGACACGGAAAGAGAGGTTGGGCCTGTCAAGTCCAGTACGGAATTCATCAGCTTCCGCCAGGCCCAGACTGGATTTAATATCTTCAGCTACAGCCGGAGTCGCTGTCGCCGTAAAAGCTCCTATGACAGGCCGTTCAGGCAGTCCCTCCAGGAAGGAATGGATTCTGCAGTAACTGGGCCTGAAGTCGTGCCCCCACTGCGACACACAGTGGGCTTCATCAATAACCACCATGGAAAGGGGCACCTGCCTGAGACATTCTGTAAAATAAGAAGGCTCCAGCTTTTCAGGCGCCATATACAACAACTTCAGCCGGCCAGTATAAAGCTCTCTCAGCCGCTGTATTGCCTCTTCCCGTGATATGGTGCTGTTGACAAAAGAAGCCGGGATTCCTTGAGCTGACAAAGCTTCCACCTGATCCTTCATCAAAGAAATCAGAGGCGAGATAATCACTGTTCCGAAAGGAAACATCAGCGCGGGAACCTGAAAACATATAGACTTGCCGGCCCCTGTGGGCATAACGGCCAGCACATCGTGACCGGCTAAAATTGATTGGATGATTTTTTCCTGCACCGGCCGGAATGAATCATAGCCGAAACAGTTTTTTAAAATATCCGATGGTGTCATTCTCTGCCTCCTTCCGCCCTCAGTCCTCTGCCTGCTCCTATGCAGAGCAAAAGAACATTCTTTTTCATTATACCATTTCAAATTCAAACCAGACAGAAAAACAAAAAAAAGGGCATCCGCCTGTCTGGGCAATATTTATTTGCAGAACAAAAATAAGAACCGCAAAAATCATGTTTATACTGTTTTAGCGCCATTCCTTCCCTTCATTGGCTATTTTCCCCCCTAACCGGCCCACTCTATGGTATACTATATATATATGAAGTACCTTATTTTATGATGGATCGCACAGCCTGACCGCAAAAAGTTCGGATGCGCATGATATCCGCCTGAGAAAGGGGGAAGCAATTATGACGGATGCGGCACGTTTCAGAGGTGCTTTTCTCGGCGCAGCCTGTGGAGATGCATTGGGCTATCCCATCGAGAAGTTATCGGTATCACGTATTGTTCATCATTATGGTCCCTTTGGACTCCGTACCATGGTTCGGAAGAAAGACAATCACCGTCTGGCCATCGTATCAGACGATACTCAGATGATTTTAGCTACAGCAGACGGTCTTCTCTGGTCAGCAGCCAAAGATCTTGACCTGTCGGAAGGAATTTATCGGGGATATATGCGCTGGTTCTACAGCCAGACTGGGGTGGAGCCGCGGAGAGGACAGCGGACATGGATGCGGCGTCAGCCCCATGAGAAAGATTTTTGCCTGGCCCGTGAAAAATTCATGCATGTCAGCAGAAATCCCGGACATACTTGTCTCACCTCCTTGGCCAATGAATCACGGGGAACATTGAAGAACAAACTTAATAACAGCAAGGGAAGCGGCGCGGTAACCAGAGTCGCCCCTATCGGTCTGTTCTGTACGGGGAATGGCCCTGCAGCATTTGAACTGGGTATACGGAGTGCTGTCCTGACCCATTCCTCCCCCACAGCATACTATGCAGCGGGGGCAGGAGCTGCTTTGATTGCATGGCTGGCTTCGGGTCTGTCTCTCCCCAAATCTCTGGAAAGGGTACTCCAGCTGCTTCATCAGGAGAACGGCGCCGATGAAGTGGTCACTTCATTGGAAGCTGCCGTCGGTCAGGCGGAGAGCCGGCCGGCCGGCAAAGAGATTCCCTGGTCACACCTTGACAGCATCCGCTCTCTGGGGACCGGTTCCACAGCTAATGAAGCGCTGGCTATCGCAGTCTATTGTGCATTGGCTATTGATGACCCATTTGATGCTGTCATTGTTTCCGCCAATCACGACGGTGCCAGTGACACAACAGCCACTATGTGCGGTGCCGTCGAAGGAACCCGCTTTGGCACCAAATTTATTCCCCAGTCCTGGCTGGATTGTCTTGAAGCAGGACCCGTTATTCAGGCTGTTGCTGACAAGTTGTATGAAACTTATCGAGAAAACGGAAACACCTCAAAATAAACTTTTTTATTTTTAAG
>DIDD01000067.1:0-1652 GCA_002417965.1 Veillonellaceae bacterium UBA5809 | reverse complement strand
GCAGCTGGAGGCGCTGCCGGCACAGTCCTGCGTTATGAAGCTGTATGGCTCGGCAGTATGCTTTTCGGCACTTCATTCCCGGCAGGCACTGTGTTCGTCAATTGTTCAGGGTCTCTGCTGATTGGCATACTTTCTTCCTTCTTTATGTTCCGCGGCGGCAGTCACCCTATGTATGCTGTATTTTTCATTACGGGAATACTGGGCGGGTACACAACATTTTCATCATTTGCCAACGAATGTTTTCAATATCTTTTGGCAGGCCGCTGGCAGGAAGGCCTGATGTATCTTTTCCTTCAGCCTATTTTAGGCACATTGGCCGCTGCTTCAGGTTTTTTCATGGTATACTTGATTCATTCTCTCTGAAAAAGCTGTTATAATAAAAAACATATGACATATAGAGAAAGCGGTGTTTTTAATGGAACCATTTTATAATGATTACTGCTGTTCGGTGCATCCGGATATTCTTAAGGCCCTTTCCGAACTGGGCAGCCGAAATTTCTCCGGCTACGGGACTGACAGCCTTTCCGCAGAAACAAGGGCCCTCCTGCTGGATCAGTGCGGTCTTAAAAATCACGGGACAGTATGCTTTATGGCCGGGGGAACCCAGACAAATGCCGTTCTTCTCGCCTATCTTCTTAAACCGTGGCAGGGAGTCATCTGTGCTGAAAGTGCCCATATCCAATATCATGAAGCCGGCGCCATTGAAGCCTCGGGACACCGCGTCATAGATCTTCCTGGAAAAAATGGAAAAATTTCCCCATTAGAAATTGAAAATTTCTGCCGCCGCTATGAAAAAGATCCCACCCATGCCCATATGGTTCAGCCCGGCGCTGTTTATATTTCTCTTCCCACAGAGACAGGCATGCTTTATTCTCTGCAGGAACTCCGCGATATCTGTACTATATGCCGCCGGTTTCATCTATATTTTTACATTGACGGCGCCCGTCTCGGGTATGGTATGGCTTCGCCTGAATGTGACTGGACCTTAAAAGATCTTGGAGCTCTGGCCGACGCTTTTTATATCGGCGGAACAAAACAGGGCGCACTGTTTGGAGAAGCTGCCGTACTGACAGACCGGATTGACACAGACGGCCTTTTCCCTTTTATGAAGCAAAAGGGGGCGGTCATGGCCAAGGGATGGCTCACAGCCCTGTCATTTTCCGTTCTTTTTAAAAATGGACTTTATATGGATCTGTCCAAAAAGGCCGTAGGCCAAGCCCTCCGGATCCGCCGTGCACTGGAGGAAAAAGGCGTATTGCCGCTTTATCCTTCTTCTACAAACCAGCAGTTTTTCAATATCCCCAATGAATATTTGACCCGTCTCTCTCCGCACTTTGCCTTTGATATCGGTGCCCCTTCAGATTCCTCGCATACGCAGATCCGTATATGCACCGCCTGGTCCACTGAAGAATCCAGCACCGGGTCTCTCATAAGTGCCGTTAAAAATCTATAACCAGGGAAATGGCCTTATCCCATTTTCCGGAAAGGATTCCCCTATGATTATTCCATGCCATACCCATCCTGTATCTTCCGGCCAAAAAGCAGGCGGAAAAGGAACTGCTGAAGTCCTGTCTGTCATTGATCCTTCTGTTTTTCAAGGTCAAAATCAAATGCTGGCCCGTGTTGTGCTGCAGCCGGGCTGTTCCATAGGC
>DIDD01000024.1 GCA_002417965.1 Veillonellaceae bacterium UBA5809 | reverse complement strand
TCCATAACAAAGAATGCAAGAAGGACCGGAACCCAAAGCGGTTTAAAATAGAAAAAGGTCTCTTTCAGCGAACTCCCTCTCTTTTTATCAAGGCAATGAAGGAGCCACCGGCGTATCTGTCCAAAAATACATATACGGCGCCCGCTTTTCATGATCTCTTCGAGACAGGATGCACACCAGATCACAGCTACCACTTTGGCCAGTTCTGAAGGCTGTACGGAAAAAGAGCCGACAGCAAACCACCGCGTGGCTCCGTTGACAGTCCTCCCGGCTGCGAAGACTGCCAGCAGTCCGAGAATGGCTGCCGCTGCTAAAAGGGAAGCATTCCTGCGGATGACGGACGGACTGATCTTCTGAATCCCCCAGCATAGAGCTATGCCCATGGCCATAGATATCAGATGACGCTGCACATGGGCATATGGACTGATGCCGCTTTCTATATTCATATAAAAAGTAGAACTGTATACATTGCATGTGCCAATAACCAGAAGAATGGCTACAACCAGTTCAAACCATTCCCAGTCACCCGGTCTGCCGATTATTTTTCTGAAGAAGGAGGTCTTGCGATGAGCCGGCATATGCGATTCCCTTTCTGACTGAATTTTTCTTCATATTCAGTCATAACGTCCCCCTCTGCCGGAGATGCATGGAGATCATAGGTGATTTCTGACAGACTCCATTTTTCACTTTCCAGTTCTTCTACTGAGAAGTTGAAGAGTTCTCTGTTGTCTGTTTTGAAGCACAAACATCCTCCGGGTGCCAAAAGTTCTGCATAGACACGCAGATAGGACCGGTATGTAAGACGGCGCTTTGCATGCCGTGCCTTCGGCCAGGGATCACAAAAATTAATATAGAAGCAGCCGACTTCTCCGGGGGCAAAAAACAGATTCAGCCGCTGAATATCCAANNATCAGCAGTTTTATATTTGTCAGCGCCGGCTCTGTCTCTGCTGCTTTTTTCCCTGCATAGTAAATAACCCCCTGCTGGCGTTCAATCCCTATAAAATTAACCTGACGGTTGTGATCCGCCATCGAGGTAATGAAACGTCCTTTTCCTGTTCCCAGTTCTACATGGAGAGGGGCCTCGGAACACGGAAATTCATATCTCCATTTTCCTGCCATTCCCTCGGGCGGATCCAGATACAGGAACGGACGGAACTTTAATATGGCTTCATCAATCCAGGGTTTTCTTCGAAGACGCAAATTCGTCCCCTCCTTCAGAATAAAATATCCGGTATGCCCAGAATCATCATACCGGATCTTGTTGTATTCTATTATAGCATAAGACGGTTACTCTGCACCGGCCAGCCGGGGATCCTGTGTAATGGGAATCGTGCCGTACATGGTGGTGAGATCGGAGGCTTTTTTGTGGTATTGTTCTCCGGATAAATCAGCCGACGGATCATAGTGATCTGCTTTAATTCCCATGATTCCCAGCAGCGTATCATAAATCATATCATTGGTAAAAGGTGTGCGGGTCCTTGCGCGGAGCCGTTCAGCTACTGACTTCTGTTCTCTGTCATAGCGGTCTGACAGGTAGATCCACAGAGGAATTCTGACCATCGTGAAATTAAATTGATCCGCATTATGTCCCGGATGCGCCGTTACTTCTTCTGCATGATCAGAAAAATAAATGACTCCGTCCGCATGAAGTGTATTCACTGCCGTATCCATAATTTCCCGGATAACAGAGTCATTATAAAGTACTGAATTATCATATTCATCAGTCATCCATTGATCAGGATCTTCACTTTCTTGATCTCCCCTGCCAAAATACCGCGCGCTGGACGGATACCGGTCCCAATAATTGACATGGCTCCCCATCAGATGAATGACAATCAGCTGTCTTCTGTCTGCCGGATCTGCTTTTTTCAGATAGGATATGAGAGCCCCGTCATAATCAGAGGTTGTCACCATGGACCCTACATTCTGGTTCATCCAGTATTGTTCATCGCACACGGATCCGATGGCCCCAATGGGTGTGTCCCAGATACCATAACGGGACTGATTGGAAATCCATGTTGTTTTAAATCCTGCCGCTCTGGCCATGTCAATCATTGAATAGGCTTCTGTAAGCGGAATGTCATTGTACTGGTTCTTTTCCGTCAGAGCATAGGTCAGGCTCTGCACAGTCTGTGTATAAGATGAGTAGGCATTTGTGAAAAAAATATAATTTCTATTCTGCAATGCCTCTGTCTGAAAAGGCGTATCCGCTCTGGAATATCCATATACATTCATATGATCTCTTGCCAGAGATTCTCCGATAATCAGTATGTAGACACCGTCCGGCGCCCCCTCTTTCAGTTTTTGGAGCATCTGCGGATCTGCTACTGCCATATGTTTCCGGTTCTCTACAATTTTCTGATATTCTCCAAAACTCTGCAGTGTTGTCCTGGTGTCTGAATAGACCTGGGCAATCCGCGTTCCTTCAGCGCTGCTTTCCGCCAAAAGGCAGTTAATGCCCAGAAGCAGCAGCAAAACTATCTTCGTATGGCCTGAAATATGAGGCCCGCTGAAGCTGAAGCGGCTCATATAAAATACCATCCACCCCATAGCAAACAGTACCGCCGCTCCGGCTGCCAGTCCCGCATAAGGAACATTCAGCTCCAGGTATCCGGCCGCTTCTTTGAAATTAGTCTGTGCCACGGCAATCATCATATTGACAGACAACAGTGAATGGGTCAGTGCAAAATATGCTATGTAAAAAAGCTGTATTAATGTATAAAATACAACCAGGCACACGCAGATAATCCGTGTAATCATCCTCCATTTTTCAGGAAGGAGCCATGCCGCTGTGAGACAGCTCATAAAAATATAGAGAGGCGTGCTGATTTCCATGGCTGCATCTGTAGAATCAAGAACCGTCCCGGTCTGGGCCGCCAAAAAAGGAACGGTCATGGAAATCAGCCATAAAAAAATGATGGTTCCCCATAAATTGACAGAAGCCCGGTACTGTTTTCGGGATACAAAATAGCAGGTGGCAATTCCCATCTGCACAAATAGAAAGAAAAGCTTTGCCTGTGGGAAAAATTCCCATGTGCCGCCTGCCGAAAAAAGTCCTATCAGAAAAAGAGCCGCCGCAAAGGGAATCATGGTAATGCCCGCCCATATTTTCCAGGATTGATGATTGGATAAGTATTTTTTCATAGATACACCGCTTTGCACTGTTTTTTCTTTTTATGTACCTATATTTTACACAGGACTTGTCCGTTTGGCAATCAAAAAACGGCAAATGATTTCCATTTGCCGTTTATCTGCCCCGTTTTTTAGATCCGCATTGATCTCTTTCTTCTCATGTCATACTGCACATAGTATCAATTTGTCAGAGCCCTGATCGGCGCCGGTATGCGCCCGCCCCTTTCAATGAAACGGTCCGCCTTAAAGCGGCTGACCTGAATCACCGGTGCATATCCCATCAGTCCGCCGAATTCCACCATATCTCCCGGAACTTTTCCCGGTACGGGGATCACACGGACCGCCGTCGTTTTGTTATTAATCATGCCGATGGCCGCTTCATCTGCAAGAATGGCAGAAATCGTGGCTGCCGATGTATCGCCGGGGACCGCTATCATATCCAGTCCCACTGAGCAGACACAGGTCATGGCCTCCAGTTTTTCCAGACAGAGGCTGCCTTTCTGAACAGCCTTGATCATACCCAGATCTTCGCTGACCGGGATGAACGCGCCTGACAGTCCTCCCACACTGGAACTCGCCATCAGTCCGCCTTTTTTGACCGCATCATTCAGAAGCGCCAGGGCCGCCGTGGTCCCCGGACCGCCGCAGCTTTCCAGCCCCATCTCTTCCAGGACCTGGGCTACACTGTCCCCCACAGCTGCCGTAGGCGCCAGGGAAAGATCAATAATACCAAATGGCACATGGAGACGTCTTGCTGCTTCCTGGGCTACCAATTGCCCGAGACGTGTAATCATAAAGGCCGTATTTTTGACTGTCTTTGCCACTGTTTCGAACGGTTCTCCCCGTACTTCTTCCAATGCTTTTTTGACAACGCCCGGCCCTGATACTCCCACGTGAACTGCACAGTCCCCCTGGGTCACTCCGTGAAAGGCCCCTGCCATGAACGGATTGTCTTCCACTGCATTGCAGAAGGCAACCAGACGTGTGCATCCTTCTGCATCATGCCCGGCCGTCAATGCCGCCGTTTTTTTCACAAGACATCCGATTTTCTGTACAGCATCCATATTGATGCCCGCCTTTGTCGATCCGACTGCCACTGAGCTGCATACGCTCTTCGTGGAGGCAAGCGCTTCAGGAACAGCCTCTAACAGAAAACGGTCACTTTCTGTCATTCCTCTGTCCACAAGTGCTGAAAATCCTCCAATAATGTCAATACCCGTCGTGTCTACTGCTTTCTGCAGTGTTTTTGCAATCTCAACGTAGGCTTCAGCCGGGGCTCCGGCTGCCGCAATCGCAATCGGTGTGACTGAAATCCGGGTATTCACAATAGGCACCCCGTACTCCCGGGATATTTCTTTTCCCGTTTCAACCAGATGCTCCGCCTTTCGGCAGATACGGTCGTATATTCTTCCGCACAGTGTCCGTGTATCTCCCGAAGCACATCCCAAAAGAGAAATTCCCATGGTAATGGTCCGTACATCCAGCTTATTTTTATCAAACATCCGCTGGGTTTCTAAGATATCTTCAATATCAAGCATATCGTCCCTTCCTTTCAGATCCGGTGCATGGCATAAAAAATATCCGCCAGCTGTGCCCGGATATCAACACCGATCTTCTGTCCGATTTGACTGATTGAATCCTGCACCTGGTTAACCGGTGACACGGACTTTTCCATATCACACATCAGCACCATGCTGAAAATACCGTCTGTAATCGTCTGTGAAATATTCAGGATATTAATATTCTCGTCAGCCAGATACCTTGATACGGCTGCAATAATGCCTACCTGGTCTGCACCAATGACTGTAATGACTAATTTCTTCATGCGCGTACGCCCCCATGTGAAAAATATTTCGGAATTTTCCTTTTACGAAATAATGAGATAAAGTTATTATAACATACGAAGACTATGGGATTGTACTGCTTTCTTCATCTCCGGGGAATCTTTTTTCCGCTCTTAAAAAGACAGGATTGGAATATTTTTCCATAATATTGTAAAATTTATAGTAGTCTACCAAAACCAGGGATTCCCCTGCCAAGTAAAGTAAAGCGGATCTCACCGTTCAGAAAGGATGATTTATGAGACCTTTAAAATATATTTCATGGAATGTAAACGGCCTGCGTGCCTGCATCACGAAGGGATTTGAGGATACCTTCAGAGAACTGGATGCAGACTGTTTCTGCCTCCAGGAAACAAAAGCCCAGCCTGACCAGATCCATCTTGATCTCCCCGGCTATCATCAGTATTGGAACAGCGCCGAAAAAAAAGGCTACAGCGGAACTGCCATTTTTTCAAAAGATGAGCCCCTGTCTGTATCTTATGGAATGGGCATTGAGAAACATGACCGCGAAGGACGCCTGATTACCGCTGAATTCGCTGATCATTATCTGGTAGACTGTTATACTCCCAACAGCCAGCGGGGACTGACAAGACTGGATTACCGCATGGAATGGGAAGATGATTTCCGCCGTTATCTGACGGAGCTCAGTCGGATCAAGCCGGTAGTTCTATGCGGGGATTTAAATGTCGCTCATGAGGAAATTGATCTTTTCCATCCTGCTCAGAATCATAAAAATGCCGGATTTACCGATGAAGAACGCCGGCAGATGACTGCGCTGCTTCAGGCTGGATTTATAGATACTTTCCGGTATCTGTATCCTGACAAAACCCTGGCATATTCCTGGTGGAGTTATTTTGCCCATGCCAGAGAACGGAATGTGGGATGGAGAATTGATTATTTTATCGTTTCCCGCTCTCTGCAGCCCCATATCCGGAATGCTGTCATTCATTCTGAAATTCCGGGCAGCGACCATTGCCCCGTTGAGGTGGATCTGGGATAAGATTTTTTATCCTTTTATTGTTTATTTCTTTTCCTGTATTCTCTTCCTTTTGACATCGAAAATAATTTTATTCTTTTGATCAAAAACGATTTAAAATTCTATACTCCCCTTTTTAGAGATAATGGTTTATAATGTAGGGCAAGAGGTTTTTTATGCAGAGTCTTTTAAGAAAGAACAATCATCTTCTGAAAAATTTCACTTCGAAGATTTCCGAAAAACATACGTCCGGCCTATATCGGGATATGATCTCCTGCGACAGCCTGAAGAAGAAGCTGATCTTCTGCAACATTTTAATGATCGGCATTCCTCTTTTTATTACCATCTTCATCAGTATGGGCGCTATGTATTTTTTTTACCGCTCTTATCTGGATCCTGTTGAAAATCTGTTTCAGGATAAAAATGAGCTGGTTTATGCGCAGAGTCTTCTTTACACATCACAGGACAAGCTCTCCAATATTGATCCCTCCAACAGAAATTCACTGCAGAAAAACCTCCAGTCCCTGGGGCGCAGTATGGAGGATCTGGGCTATCATATGAGGTATACCATCAATATGGCCCCCCAATATGATACAATCACAGAGGAAGATATCCGTGTCGCCAGGTATCTTCTGGGCAACAGGCTTCATACGGGACAGCACCTGACTGCAAGCCGTGCCGGCCGGAGTATTATTAAGCTTACCTGGAACTCCAGTCACAGCGTGATCACCATATTGGCCGTCAATTCAGGGCAGCAGCGTCCTCATGCAATGATCAGCCTGAAGCATTATTTTATTGCTTTTATGGTTGTTCTGTTTCTTTTGGTATTCGGCTCTATAGCTATGGTGAATACCTGGCTGTACCGGAAGGTGCACAAGGATCTTCTGGTTCCCATGGTACAGCTTTCTTTAGCCACCAAGGCCATCCGTGAAGGAGATCTGTCTGCAACAGTGGATTATCATAACACAGATGAACTGGGGATGGTTTGCGATAATTTCCGCGCCATGCAGCAGTATCTCCGCAATTCTGTGGAGGAACGCGTCAGGAATGAGGAAAACCGGCGGGAATTATTCTCCGGTATTTCCCATGATCTCCGGACTCCCCTCACTTCCATCAGGGGCTATACAGAAGCCCTGCTGGCCGGAATTGCGTCTTCCCCCGAAAAGCAGAAGCGGTATCTTAATGCGATTGCTTCCCGCTCCAAAGATTTGGAAAGACTGATTAATGATCTTTCTCTTTACAACCGTCTGGCGGCCCATCAGTTAATTTGTCACCCGGAAAAAGTCAATTTCGGTTCTGTTGTACGCCAGTATGCCGAGGAGGAAATGGAATATCT
>DIDD01000060.1 GCA_002417965.1 Veillonellaceae bacterium UBA5809 | reverse complement strand
TTCCTGTGTTTAATGTAAAAAGGCCTGTTTCCACACTCGAAAGCCCTAATCCGCTCACACGCAGCGAAGGATATACTGCATTCCGGTCAACCAATTGAATATCCTGGATCTGATTGGCAGGAATACGTATCATTTTTCCCTCTGTATTGACAGACAGCACCCCGTCTTCATAAGCGTACCCGCGGTCAACAACTGAACGGGTAAACATAACTCCTGCAAAAATGACAATCAGAAGCGAGACCACAAAAGCAGTGCGGTCTTTAACCATCTTGTAGACATAGACAATCGTCCCCAGCATCACGAGGGAACTGAAAGCCAGAACCCGGTCCTGAAAAATCAATTTAAGAAAATCCTGATAAGAAAGAAATCCATCCACGGCAGTTATCCTCCCCGTCTTTTCTTTTATCTTATCATTCAAAGAAAAGAAATGCTATATTTTCCTTTTCTATTTCCCGTTTTTTAGGCTTTTGACAGGGCAATGGCTTTTTTCGCCGCTTCTGTAAACTGCCGGTATGATACTGTAGCCCCTGAAACAGCATCCACTTTTTCCAATTCCTGCACCTCCAGCAGCTGCTCCGCATAAATACTGTTTGCCTTTACAGCCAGCTGCGCCTTCTGATAAAAAACGGGGTTTTCTATTTCACCGTTGGTTTTACCATAATTTTCTCCCTTTATTTCACCTTTTCCATCAATCCCTTGAAATGCAACCCCTGTAATCTTGTGATCTTTAATGGATACGGAAATACGCCCGATTCCTTTAAATTCATCAGGGCTGCTGTCTGCCTGATACACCCCGTCACGGCTCTCTGACAAATCGCAGCATGTGGCTTTGGCTGAAGATGCTGAAACCGCTGAATAAGATTGACCTTTTGGGGCCTGCTCTTCCTGGGCCGGCTGCGGAGAACAGCCCGCCAGGAACTGGGCCGACAGCGTTCCCGCCATCACCAGAAACTTTGACTTTTTGCCTGCCTTCATCATAGCTGCACACCGCCTTCTCCCATCATATGTCCATGCTCAATGACCACGGCCCGTTTGGCTTCCGCACCGACTTCCTGCGAATGGGTCACCGTAATAATCGTATGTCCTTCATCATTCAGTTCGTGAAATATTTTCATGACAAGCTTCTCATTGGCTTCATCCAGATTACCCGTAGGTTCATCGGCCAGTATAAGAACCGGGTAATTGATCAATGCCCGGGCAATGCATACCCGCTGCTGTTCCCCTCCGGAAAGCTGGCTGGGCAGATGATCCGCACGGTCCTCCAGTCCAACCCGTGCCAGCGCGCCCATAGCTTCCTGTCTGTCCGGCATACTGTGATAATATTGGGCCACCATGATGTTTTCCACCGCCGTCAGATAGGGAATCAAATGAAACTGCTGGAAAACCATGCCGATCTTATCTCTTCTGAGACGTGTCAGTTCCTTGGGACTGACCTGTGTCAGTTCAATTCCATCCAGGATCACCGAACCGGAAGTGGCTTTGTCCATGCATCCGATTACATTCATCAACGTCGTCTTCCCTGACCCGGAAGGACCCATGACGGCCAGCCAGTCTCCGCCTTCTACGGTTAAGTTAATATGCTGCAGAGCAAAAACCCTGCCTCCGTATTCCATGGATACATCTTTCAATTGCAACAGACTCATGACGATCCTCCTTATTCTCCCCGCAGGACAACAGCGGGTTCTACTTTAACTGCCGTACGTACCGGTATCAGACTGGCCGCACCGGTCACAGCCACGGAAAGAACAACCGTCAGAACAGCAATGGACATAGAAAAATCCACTCCCCGGCCAAATACATGCAGCCCCACACTCTGTGCAAAAATATATCCCATCACTGTTCCGAGCAGTCCCCCCAGCGCCCCCAGTATACAGGCTTCTCCGAGGAATTCCCCGCCGATATGGAAGGAATCTGCGCCCAGTGCTTTTTTCAGTCCGATTTCTTTCCGCCTTTCTGTAACAACTGCAGTCATAGTTGTTGCAACACAGACAAGCGTCAGCAGCAGAACCACCGCTGTGACTAAAAGGATCAGACCCTGAAGTTTCCCCAGAACGGTCTGTTCAGAACGGGCAATTTGCTGTACCGTCCGGGGATGTATTCCCGGGTCGGCCGCAGAAATCCGTTTTCCTATATCCGTCAGAGCTTCTTCCCCGGCCACCATGCTGACCTGAACAAGACTGACCTGATTTTTTTGATTCATCATCTTCTGCATTACACCCAGATTCATATAGGCAAACTGTTCCTCACGCCCCCCTGTCCTGACGATACCAGACACGGTAAAAGGCATATCCTGCGGTGAATCTCCTGTATTCAGGAAAACAGTCTGCCCCGGTTTCACGGAAAGGTGCTCCGCCACTTCACTCCCCAGGAGAATATCTTTGCTTTCTGGGCTGGGAAAATCACCTGTCACCTGCCAGTAAGGGCTGACCTTCTGGAGTTCTTCAAAATTGGTTCCGCCTGTCAGCACCGGCTGTTCATTTATTTTCATCCGCTCGTACAGAAAAGGCACGTGACCGATAACCTCATATCCCTCCAGTGATTTGTATACCTCCGGCAGCCGGTCTTCACTGACGGTTCCTTTTCCGTCTGCCGGAAGAAGCAGCAGATTGGCGCCATAAGCCCTGAATTCTCTTCCCATCTGTGCAGGCACTTCACGGTATACCGTCACCATGCCGGAAATAATTGTGGCTCCTACGGCGACAGCCAGAAGGGCAATGAACATTCTCAATTTCCGCCTGAGAAGTGCATTTACAACCATGATAAGGTACATCTGATATTTTTTCATGATTTACGTCACCTCCCATGAAGTACTATGGCGGGTCGGAGTTTCAGGAGCATCCTGATCGCCGGCAGACTGCCCAGCAGAAGCACAAGAATCATCAAGGCCGCCAGAATAGGAATGACCGCCCAATTAACCGCAATTCCCGATCCAAATACGGCATGGCCTATCAATTGGGCAAAGCCGATCCCCACTGCATATCCTGCGATGCTTCCGATAATTCCTGCCAGAAAAATTTCCGTCAGCACCAGTGTCACAACCGCACGGTCTGTGGCTCCCAATGCCTTGAGCAGTCCCAGTTCCCGGCTCCGTTCCATAATATTGGCACTGACCAGATTAGATACCCCCAGTGCCGCGCTCAGCAACCTGAGGGCTGTAATCAGAAGCATCCGCATCTGCGTTTTATCAAGCATTTTTCCCTCTGATTCGGCAATCTGCCGGACAGGCCGTGCTACTGACTTGGATACGGCCTCTTCAATCTGTTAAGCAATCG
>DIDD01000099.1:4633-14552 GCA_002417965.1 Veillonellaceae bacterium UBA5809 | reverse complement strand
TTTTATTCATTTTCCAGTTTCCTGCAATCAGAGGTTTTCTCATTGCGCATCATCTCTCTTTTCAGCCAGGACTGAAATCCCGGGAAGTATCATTCCTTCCAGCATTTCCAGAGAGGCTCCTCCCCCTGTTGATACATGGGTAAAACGGTCTGCAAGGTGAAGCTGGTCTACCACAGCCGCTGATTCTCCCCCGCCGATAATCGTGACGGCCTGTATGGACGCCATGGCTTCCGCAATCGCATAGGTTCCTTTTGAAAAGGGCTTCATTTCAAAAACGCCCATGGGTCCGTTCCATACAATGGTTTTCATTTTTTTCAGGGTTTCTACATAAATTTTAATTGTCTTCGGGCCGATATCCAGTGCCATCCAGGGATCAGAAAAATCCTTCGCCTGAAAAATACGGACTTTGGCTTTTTCTGAAAATTGATCCGCTGCTACAAAGTCCACCGGGAGAAGCATGCGGACTCCCATTTTTTCGGCTCTTTTCATCAGATCCCGGGCCAGGTCCAGACGGTCTCTGTCAAGAAGCGAGCTCCCCATGTCATATCCGCCGGCCGCCACAAAGGTGTTGGCCATGCCTCCGCCGATCAGAATCACGTCTGCTTTTTCCATCAGATTGGCAATAACATGGATTTTGTCACTGATTTTGGCTCCGCCTATAACGGCTGCAAAAGGTCTCTCCGGCTGGTCCATGGCCGCGCCGAGAAAATCCATTTCTTTTTTGAGAAGGAGTCCCGCTGCCATCGGCATGATGCGTCCGACTCCGACAATGGAGGCATGTGCCCTGTGGGATACGCCGAAGGCATCGTTCACAGCCAGTCCGCATCCGCGGATCAGCGCTTCTGCAAAGGCAGGATCATTTTTTTCCTCTCCGCTGTGAAAACGGAGATTTTCCAGCATCAGAATATCCCCTGCCTGCAGTTCCTCCTTCATCCGGTCCGTCTCATCCCCAATGCAGTCAGGAGCCATTTTCACCGGTCTCCCGATAAGGGCTGACAGCCGTTCTGCCGCCGGGCGGAGCGACAGTGACGGAACGAAGCTGCCTTTTGGTCTCCCCATGTGGCTGGCCAGAATCAATGATGCCCCCTGTTTCAGAAGGAATTCAAGGGTGGGCAGTGTGGCCCGTATACGGCGGTCGTCCAGTATGCCGCCCTTCTCATTCATGGGTACATTGTAATCTACACGGATATAGACTTTTTTCCCTTTTGCAGAAAGATCATATACGGTCTGTTTCATAATTCCTCCTTATAAACCGCAGGAGGCAATATATGCCGCCAGGTCAACCACCCTGTTGGAATAGCCCCATTCGTTGTCATACCAGGATACCACTTTGATCAGATTGCCCTGGACAACCATGGTCAGGAGCCCATCCACCGTTGAGCTGGCCGGACAGCCGTTGTAATCACTGGATACCAGGGGCAGTTCCGTATAATTCATAATGCCTTTCAGTTCATTTTCCGATGCTTTTTTCAGAGCTGCATTAATCTGTTCAGCTGTCACTTCCCGGCTGACTTCACAGGTCAGATCCACAAGTGACACGTTCGGCGTAGGAACGCGGATAGCCATTCCGTTCAGACGTCCTTTCAGGTCTGGAAGGACAAGGCCGATGGCACGGGCCGCCCCGGTGCTTGTGGGAATGATGTTCTGTGCCGCTGCCCGGGCTCTCCTCAGATCCGAATGGGGAAGATCCAGAATTTTCTGATCGTTGGTATAAGAATGAACGGTGGTCATCATGCCTTTGACTATATGAAACTGCTCATGAATCACTTTGGTAAAAGGCGCCAGGCAGTTGGTCGTGCAGGATGCATTGGAAATGACTTCATGCCGCTTCGGATCATAGGACTTCTCATTAACTCCCATGACAATGGTAATGTCTTCCTGCTTGCCCGGTGCGGAAATAATGACTTTTTTCACCGTGCCGCCCAGATGCTTCGCTGCTCCTTCACGGGCTGTGAATCGGCCTGTGGATTCCACGACCATCTGGACGCCTTCGTCACTCCACGGAATCTGTGCCGGATCAGGGTTTCTGAATACACGGATTTTTTTACCGTTCACAATCAGATGGTCTTCTCCGCAGGATATAACAGCATCCATTTTCCCATGGACTGTATCATATTGAAGAAGGTGCGCCAGTGCATGGATATCTCCCAGATCATTGACGGCCGCCACTTCTATGTCAGGTCTTGAGAATGCCGCCCGAAAAACCAGCCGCCCTATTCTCCCAAATCCGTTAATGCCTATTTTTGTGCTCATTGTTTTTCCTCCCTTGTGATGACTCCGATAATCGATTGAAAATACGGCCGGCAGCGCCTTCGTCTGTGATCAGCGTCCCTCTGACTCCGGCTTTTGCCATGCCCATAATGGCGTCTCCTTTGTCACTGCCCCCGGCTGCAATCAGCACATGGGGAATGTTTTTCAGTTCTTCCAGCGTAATTCCCACATTGTTCATCCTGTACAGAATATGCCCGTCTGCATCGGCATATACTCCCAGTGCTTCTCCGCAGGCCCCCTGCCCGGATAATGTTTTCCTGACGGACGGCGGCAGCTGATGGCGCTGGGCCATCAGCTGGGACTCTCCTACTCCGATGACAAGGATGTCCGCCCGGTGTATTAATGCTTCCACCTGTGACAGATCGGGCGTTTCCCTGCGCAGTATATCAATCACCTGCGTACTGAATCCGTCAGGAATATGAAGCATACGGTAGGTGCCGCCTGTTTTTTCTGCCAGCACGGCTGCAATGGTGTTGGCCTGATATTCAATTCTTTCCCCGAATCCTCCTCTGGCGGGAACTACGGTTATATCTGCTTCCGTATGCGGCAGCGCAGCGGCCAGCGCAGCCAGTGTAGTGCCCCCGCTGACAGCCATAATTTCACCGTCTTTGAGCAGCCGGGACAGCATCAGCGCCGCTTCCTGCCCCATCCGGTTTTTTACAGTTTCTGAACGGCATGAGTCGCCTCTCACCAGAATGACTTTCTCCATATGAAGAAGTTCTGCAAGACGGTGTTCACATTCTGCCAGGGATGGACTGGCCATGAAATATTCCGACAGGGGCGCCAGCATTTTTTCTCCTTTTTCAGTAAGGCAGATGCCTATGGGACGGATTTTCAGGAGTCCTGTTTTCTCCAGACTCTCCACATGGCCTCTTACAACCCGTTCTGTCAAATTCATCTGAACGGCCAGAAGACGGCGGCCCACTGGCTGTGACAGCGCCACCTGCCTCAGAAGCGCATAGCGCTCAGCAGCCTGTTCAATGAGTTCAGGCACCAGATCAGACAATAAAGATAGGTCTCTCATCTTCCTCCTTTTCCATCCCAGTGGACGTTTTTTGTCCCATTTGGGATGTGCATTTTCTTTTATTCTATCATGAAGCAGCTCTCTGAACAACCGCTTTCTTTCCCCCGGTGATTTTCTCTGCTTATTTTTTACAGCCGTCCGTCCAAAATAAACCGGCTTTTGTCTTTCTTTCTTTCCCCAGTCACTTTATAATAGAGAGAAGAGGCGGCGGCTCATCAGATTCCCTCTCCTCTTTTTCGGAGTATATTCGCTTACAGGAGGTTTTTTATTATGTGGAGAACAAAACTTACCGAACTTCTCGGAATTGATTATCCCATCATTCAGGGGGCCATGGCCTATATCTCTGAATCGATCCTGGTTTCAGCTGTCTGCCGTGCCGGGGCTACCGGCGTTATTGCCACAGGCGGACTGGATACAGATTATGTAAGGGATCAGATTCGGAAGTGCCGGGAAATGACAGACCGTCCTTTTGGTGTCAATCTTATGCTCCAGTCCCCTAATAAGGATGATATCGCACAGTTGGTATGCGATGAAAAAGTGAGCTTTGTGACTATCGGCGCAGGAAATCCGGTTCCTTTTTTTGAACCCCTTCATCAGGCCGGCGTCCGGTGCATTCCGGTTGTGCCCAATGTGAAGCTCGCCCGGAGAGTGCAGGAAAAAGGGGCCGATGCCATGGTGATTGAAGGCATGGAGGCCGGCGGGCATGACGGTATGCAGACGGCACTGTCCCTTATGGAGAATGTAATTCCTGAAGTACAGATTCCCGTCATTGCAGCCGGAGGTATTTCCGACGGGCGCGCCGTCGCTGCGGCACTGATCATGGGCGCTGCAGGCGTGCAGATGGGATCCCGTTTCCTGCTGGCCGAGGAATGTCAGGTGCACAGTAAAGTGAAGCAGGCGATTCTGGATGCAACCGATACGGATACTGTAATAACCGGATTTACCCATAACAGCAATGTGCGGGGTTTAAAAAATGCATTTTCCAAAAAATATCTGGAACGGGAATATGCCGGGGCCTCTTCGGAGGAACTGGCATCCATGTCGGCCGGAACAAACCGCAGTGCCGCTGTAAACGGGGACATTGAAAACGGATTTGTGCAGGTCGGCATGTCGCTGAACCGCCTGTCGCAAATTCAAAGCGCTTCCGATATTGTTTTACAGACAGTGGAAGAAGCCCGCAGTCTTTTAAAAAATGGGCCTTCTCTTGCAGGGGCCGGACAGTAAGTAAGGAGGAATGATTTATGTATACATTGGGAACTCAGGAATTTAAGGGAAAATCACCGCAGCTGGATGCCAATTGTTTTGTCGCACCGGGCGTTCATCTGTACGGCGATGTGCGTGTAGCTGAATATGCCAGTCTCTGGCCCTGTGTTGTGGCACGGGGTGATGTAAATTATATCTCCGTCGGCAAGTGCTCCAATGTGCAGGATCTGGTATGTCTTCATGTAGCTGACAACAACCCCTGTATTATCGGGGACTATGTAACAATCGGCCACTGTGCCTGCGTGCACGGCTGTGTCATTGAGGATCATGTCCTGATCGGCATGCACGCCACCATCCTGACAGGGGCCCGGATCGGACGGGGTTCCATTATTGCCGCCGGTGCGGTTGTCAAGGAAAATCAGGTTGTTCCTCCGAATTCTCTTGTAGTGGGCGTCCCCGGCAGGGTCGTCCGGACCAAAGATGAATTGGAAAAGATTCATCATCAGGCTTTGAAGTATAAGACTGAATGGTGCATTGCCTATGGTGTAAAGCCCGATGCGGACGGCGAGCTCTATCACGGCGAGCCGATCGTGTGACGGCTGCATAAAAAAAGATTTTCCTGCGTTTCAGCGGGAAAATCTTTTTTTATGGTTTTTTACGGTTCATTTTGTTCCGCTTTTTCAGCTTTTTCATTGAGTCCCGGATAATCAAGTGTGGCAAACAGATCCTTCAGTGTTTCATTTCTGCGGATCTGCTGAATGCTTCCGTCTTCCCGGAGCAGCAGTTCCTGATGCCTCAGTTTTCCGTTATAGTTAAATCCCATACTGTGCCCGTGGGCCCCTGTATCATGAATCACAAGCAGATCTCCCGCCTCAATGGGCGGCAGTCTTCTCTGTACTGCAAATTTATCATTATTTTCACAGAGAGAACCCGTGATGTCATAAATTTCTGTAGGCGGAATATCTTCTTTGCCTACGACTGTAATATGATGATAGGCCCCATACATGCCGGGACGCATTAAATCCGCCATGGATGCATCGCATCCTATATAATTGCGGTAAATGTATTTATGATGGATGGCCTGTGTAATGAGAAATCCATAGGGCCCCGTGATAATGCGTCCGCATTCAAAGCAGAGCATTGTCTTTTCAAACCCATGCATCTTCCTGTCATACAGCTCATGTATACGGCTGCCCAATTCCGCCATATCGACCGGGGTTTCCTCCGGACGGTAAGCCAGGCCGATGCCGCCGCCCAAATCAATAAAGGATACGGTGACTCCCAGCTGCTCTCTGATGTCCCCTGCCAGATCAAACATCATTTCAGCGGTGCCCACAAGGCCGTCCATACTCAATTCACAGGATATGACCATGGTATGAATTCCTATAAAGGGTATCTTCTTCTCTTTGGCCCAGGCAATGCCCTCCATCAGCTGTTCCCGTGTCATTCCGTATTTGGCTTCTTCCGGTTTTCCGATAATCTGATTGCCCCGGTGAAGGGACGGCCCGGGATTATAGCGGAAACATATTTTTTCGGGAATCGGTCCGTTTTTCTCAAGGAACGGAATGTGTGAAATATCATCCAGGTTGATGACAGCTCCTAGTTCCATGGCTTTTCGATACTCACTGTAGGGTGTGTCGTTCGAGGAAAATACAATATCATTTCCCCGGAGACCTACGGTTTCCGACAGGACCAGTTCTGCCAGAGAACTGCAGTCCGCCCCGACTCCCATATCCTTCAGCAGTTTCATAATCCATGGGTTCGGCGTTGCCTTGACCGCAAAATATTCACGGAAATTAGGGCACCACTGGAAGGCTTCCTGGAATGCACGTACGCCTCGGCGTATTCCATTTTCATCATACAGATGAAAAGGCGTACCGTACATGTCTGCTATGCTTTTTATTTTTTCATCACTGCAGGGCAGTTGTTTGGCATTCATGCTCTGACCTCTTTCCTTATTATAGATGTGTTTTTAAGTATAGCATTTTTTATCGCTGGTGAAAAGTACGTTTTATATCGATATTATCTGAATCAATACAATCCATTGATATGGGTTTTGGCCGTTCAATGTCCGTAACAAAATTTATGATATTCTGATATTGTATTGGGATTAACAGGAAATCGATCCTCTGCACAATTAGCCCCGCGTTGAAAAGGCTGTCAATTACAGGCAGTGAAAATCATCAATAATAGTACAGCATTCAGCATCATATCATCAAAGTAAAGAAATATCTCTATACTTTACTGTATTTTTTGTATCAGACATGATGCATAAAAACCGGCAGAATAATTTCTGCCGGTTTTTATGCATGCACAGTTTTTATTTCTTTGCGTTCTCCACTGCTTTTTTGCTGTATTCTTCCACCCATTTGCTGAAATTGCCGTTATCTGTGTTCTCTTTGATAACTTCATTGATCATCTTTACCAGATCTTCATTTCCTTTAGGCAGAGCTACTGCGGAATTTTTGACGCCTTCTTTAAATGTTGCATCCGACAGTACAATATCCGGGTTAAACATCAAGTACTGCTCGGCCACAATTCCTTCTACGATGAGTCCGTCTACTTTATGGGATTTCAGTTCCATTACGACATCAGGCACTTTGGTCAATGATACCAGAGTGGCAAAAGGCATCGCCGTCTGAGCCAGTTTTTCCTGCGTTGTCGCTTTTTCAGCACCAACGGTTTTCCCCTTGAAATCTTCCAGTGTTTTTAGAGTACCCGCGTCTTCCTTGCGGATCATGATGACCTGCTTGGTGGGAAGATATCCATCAGAGAAATCCATGGATTTTTTCCGTTCATCCGTGGGATTGATCCCCGCGATGGCAATGTCTACTTTTCCTGTGGCCAGCGAGGAGAGCAGGGAAGAAAAGTTCATGTCCTCCACCTTGAGTTTCACCCCCAGTTTATCCGCTACTTTCTGGGCCAGCTCCATATCAATGCCCACAATGGTTTTATCGCTCTTGGATGTATCTACGAATTCGTAAGGAGGATATCCCGAGGCAGTGCCCACAATCAGTTCTCCCCGGTTTTTAATTGTCTGCATAAGCTGACTCTGTCCGGCCTGCGCACTGGATGCCGGTTTGGCCGTGTTTCCGCCGCCGCATCCTGCAACGGCCATCATAGCTGCTGCCAATACACCGCATATGGCTGCTTTCATTTTCATTTTCATTCTAATTCCCCCTTTTATTTATGTACTCATGCATAGCAGAGCACTGTCCCTTTCAGCTTTCCCTTGCCGACTTGATATTCATCTTTTTTTCCATCAGACGGAGCAATGTGGAAACAGAAAAGGTAATGACAAAATAATAAGCTGCTACAATAACCAGCGGCGGAAAGGGCTGGAAGCTGATCCCCTGCACCGTTGTGGCGGTATACATCAGATCCGCCATGCCGATGACGGAAACCTGGGATGATTCTTTAATCAGTGTGACAAATTCATTGCCGATGACAGGCAGGATGTTTTTGACGGCCTGGGGAATGATAATCCGTATCATGGCTTCCATTTTTGAGAACCCCAGCGACATGGCCCCTTCCAGCTGCCCTTTCCCGATAGACTGAATGCCTGAGCGTACAATTTCACATTCATAGGCTCCTGAATTAATCACCAGCGCCAGAATCCCGGCGGACAGACGGCCGAAGTCAACGCCCAGGAACTCAAAGCTGGGGAAGTGAATCCCTATGTAAGGAAGACCGAAAAAAACCAGAGAAATCTGAACCAGCACAGGTGTGCCCCGGATTACTTCCACGTATACATTGGCTGCCCAAACCAGAGGCTTGATTTTAGACAGTTTCATAAATGCCAGAATAATTCCCAAAAGCAGGCCAAACAGGCAGGCTGCAAATGAAATAACAATGGTTACTTTCACGCCGGCAAGAAAAATATGGTTATATTTTACGGCCGTATCTACAATCATTTCCATCTGAATTCTCCTTTATACTTCATGAAGCAAACGGCTGAGGAATGTCTGTGTCCGCTGGTGGCCGGGATGTGTGAAAATAGTCTCCGGGTCCCCCTCTTCTACAATCAGGCCCTGATCCATAAAGACTACACGGTCCGCCACAGACCGGGCAAACTGCATTTCATGGGTGACAACAGCCATAGTCATTCCTTCCTCGGCTACCTGTTTCATCACTTTCAGGACATCTCCCACCAGTTCCGGGTCCAATGCCGAAGTGGGTTCATCAAAGAGAAGCATCTTCGGTTTCATAGCCAGCGCCCTGGCTATGGCTACACGCTGCTGCTGCCCTCCGGACAGCTGCTCCGGATAGTAGTCAGCCCTGTCTTCCATGCCTACTTTTGTCAGCAGATCCATGGCCAGTTCTCTGGCCTCTTTATATGTCATTTTTTTGATATGCATAGGTGCATACATAATATTTTTCAGGGCTGTCAGCATGGGAAACAGATTAAACTGCTGAAAAACCATTCCCACATCACGTCTCAGTTTTTTGGCACTGGTCTTCATATCAATTCGGCTGCCCTCAAAATACAGTTCCCCTCCCGTGGGGATTTCCAGAAGATTCAGACACCGCAGGAATGTACTCTTTCCTGAACCGGAAGGGCCAATAATGCATACCACTTCTCCGTTCTGGATTTTCATGCTGATATCTCTGAGCACTTCCAGATGTCCGAAATTCTTTTTTAGATGACGGATATCATATATGATATCACCATGATTCTCATTCATATGTAAACTCCTTTTCCTTCTGAAATATATACCGATGATAGCATATTTATGCATTTATGTCAATATTTATTCAATATAAAATAAAAGATGCATGTCTTCTCTTGTTGGAGAAGATTCATGCATCTTTGTTTTATGACCCAATGTCTATCGTTTCTCTGTTTTATTCTGCGTAAATACGGGGAATCCGTTTCAGGCTGCACATAATTTCATGGGGAATCGTCCCTGCCGAGGCGGCCAGTTCATCAGCTGTGATTTCTTCTGTGCCCTGCCGGCCGAGAAGGACTGCTTCTTCTCCGGGATGAACATGTTCATCAACGGCGGCCATCAGCTGATCCATGCATACGCGTCCCACGATGGGGCAGCGTTTTCCGCCGATTAAAATATCTGCCTTGTTTGACTGGGCTCTCAGATATCCGTCGGCGTATCCGATGGGAATGGTGGCGGTCTTCATATCACGGTCTGCCACAAAGGTGCCTCCGTATCCGACAGCTTCCCCTTTGTGAAGTGTCTGCACATGCACAACATGGCTCACCAGCGACATGGCCGGCCGAAGATCCAGACGGTTCGTCATAACATCTGATGGCTGTATGCCGTATAGAATAATACCGGGTCTCGCCAGGTTGTACCAGCTGCGGGGTATGTCCACAACACCGGCACTGTTCGCCGCCGAGACGGCAAAGCCGCCGTCATGCTTCATATGGGAAAGGGCTTCATCAAACCGGTCAAGCTGGCGCAG
>DIDD01000099.1:0-4584 GCA_002417965.1 Veillonellaceae bacterium UBA5809 | reverse complement strand
TCTTCGATGCGCGCCACAGATCCGGCGCAGAATCCCTCTTCCAAAGCAGCCTGCAGTGTGCGCACAGCTCCATGGCCGTAGGCATTGGCCTTGACGGTGGCTAATATGCGGACTTCAGCCGGCAGGCGGCTGCGGATCACTTTCATATTGTGATGAAGTGCGGACATACTGATTTTAATATACGAAACGGACATATTTTTTTCCCCTTCCTGTATCTGCCATTATGGTCTTATCATAAATCAATCAGATAAAAAAGAAAAGTCCAACTCCAAATGGAAAGGGACTTTTCCCGCACAGCTTATTTTGTATTCTGTTTTTTATGATTCAGTACGGATAAAATTCTCAAACACAAAATTTCCCAGAGCCATGCCTTTGGGCGTCATCTTCAGAAAATTTTCTTTGTCTTCAAGAAGACCGTTTTTTATAAGAAACTGAATCTGCTGTCCATACCAGTTTTCAGGCGCCTGCCCGAAAAGAGACTGAAATTCTTTCCGCGGAAGTCCTTCCGTCATGCGGAGCCGGAGAAAACAGTATTCCTCCATGCGTTCAGTTATGCCCAGCACTTCCTCTTCTCTCTGCGGCCGGATGCCTTTTGACAGGCAATCCATATATTTGGGCAATGAAGGTGTGTTTTTCCATCTCTGTCCGTCCATATAGGATACGGCGGACGGACCGATGCCAAGCCAGGAATGGCCTGTCCAGTATTTTTTGTTATGAACTGACTGGAATCCGCGGCGGGCAAAGCTTGAGATTTCATAGCGCTCAAATCCATAGTGGGGAAGCAGCCGGCACATCGTCTGATACATCCGCCAGCTGTCTCCTTCTGTAGGCCGGAGCAGCCGTCCGGCACGGTCCAGACGTCCGAAAGGTGTCCCGTCTTCAATAATCAGGCTGTAGACGGACAGGTGCGAAATCGGAAGGTGCACGGCTTTTTTCAGACTTTTTTGGAAGTCTTCCGGAGTTTGTCCGGGCAGATCATACATAAGATCAATGCTGATGTTGCGGTATCCTGCCCGCCATGCTCTTCGGACTGCCTGTGCCCCTTCTTCCGCCGTGTGTCTTCTTCCGATTTTTTTAAGGATCTTGTCCTGAAAGGACTGGATCCCTATGGAAATCCGGTTGATTCCGGCGGCTTTTGTCTTTTCCAGGAAGTCCTGCGTCATATCACAGGGATTCATTTCCATCGTCGTTTCCGCTCCGGGAACTACTGTAAAAAGACGATGTATGCGGGACATGAGAAAAGCAGTCCCGTCTCCTCCCATGGTGCTGGGCGTCCCGCCCCCTATATACACTGTATCCAGCGGAGGAATTTCTTTTTCTGCGCAGTATTGTTCCATTTCACGGACAGCCATCTGCAGATAGTCTCTCCCGCACGCACCGGGTGATGAATAGAATCCGCAGTACAGGCAGCGGCTCCTGCAGAAGGGAATATGGATATACAGTCCCGTTTTTTCAGTCATCTTTCAAAATAGCCATGAACGCTTCCTGGGGAATTTCTACATTGCCCACCTGTTTCATGCGCTTTTTTCCTTCTTTCTGTTTTTCCAGCAGTTTTCTCTTGCGCGATATGTCTCCCCCGTAGCATTTGGCCAGTACATCTTTTCTCATCGCTTTAACGGATTCACGGGCAATGATTTTATTTCCTACAGCAGCCTGGATGGGAATTTCAAAAAGCTGCCGCGGAATAATGTCCTTCAGACGGACCGCCAGCGCCCGCCCCCGCGATGCTGCATTGCTGCGGTGGACAATTGTGGAAAGGGCATCCACCATTTCTCCGTTCAGAAGAATATCGAGTTTCACTGCATCGGTTGTCTGATATCCCCACATCTGATAATCCAGGGAAGCATATCCTTTGGTACTGGATTTCAGTTTATCAAAAAAATCATAAATGATTTCACACAGGGGCAGGTGGTATTCCAGGTTGACCCGGGTTTCATCAAGATAAGTCATGGTGATGAAGGTTCCCCGGCGCCCCTGCGCCAGTTCCATAACCGCCCCGACCATATCCGAGGGCGTCAGGATATCGGCTTTTACAACCGGTTCTTCAATGTGTTCAATCTCTGTGGGAGGAGGAAGCGCTGCCGGGTTATCCACCGCCGTCATTTCTTTATTTGTCTTGTATACGTGATAAATGACTGAAGGCGCGGTCGTAATCAGTTTCAGGTTATATTCACGTTCGAGCCTTTCCTGCACTACATCCATATGAAGAAGACCTAAAAAGCCGCATCGGAAGCCGAATCCAGGCGCCAGAGAGGTTTCCGGTGTATATTCCAGCGCGGCGTCATTAAGGCTCAGTTTTTCAAGGGCGTCCTTCAAAACTCCGTAATCTTTGCTGTCTATGGGATAAAGTCCGCAGAATACCATGGGCAGTGCTTTTCGATAGCCCGGAAGAGCCTTCACGGCTCCGCCTTCCGCCGCCGTGATGGTGTCGCCCACTTCACAGTCATGAACATTTTTAATGCTTGCCGCTACATAACCCACTTCTCCGCAGGCAAGTTCACGGGACGGTTTCATATAAGGTGAAAAGTATCCCACTTCAGTGACTGTATAGACTTTCCCTGATGCCATCATGCGGATTTCCATCCCCGGGCGGATCGATCCGTCTTTAACACGGACATAGGCAATAGCTCCCTTATAGGCATCGAAAATCGAGTCAAAGATCAGGCATCTTAAAGGATCATCTGTATGGTCTTCCGGCGCCGGGATTTTTTCCACAATCTGCTCCAGCACCTGCTCTACGTTCAGCCCCGTTTTGGCGCTGATCAGCACCGCATCAGACATATCAATTCCAATCAGATTTTCCACTTCTTTTTTGACTCTTTCCGGATCTGCGCTGGGAAGATCAATCTTGTTGATCACCGGAATAATTTCCAGATTGTGTTCAAGCGCCAGGTAGACATTGGCCATAGTCTGCGCCTGCACACCCTGCGTGGCATCAACAATCAGAATGGCGCCCTCACAGGCGGACAGGCTGCGCGATACTTCATAGTTGAAATCGACATGCCCAGGAGTATCAATCAGATTTAAAATGTATGAGTCTCCGTCCGGCCTCCGGTAGGTCAGTCTGACTGACTGCTCTTTGATCGTAATGCCCCGTTCCCGTTCCAGGTCCATTGTATCCAAAAGCTGATTTTCCATGTCTCTTTTTTGTACAGCGCCTGTCAGCTCAATTAACCGGTCAGCCAGCGTCGACTTTCCGTGATCAATATGGGCAATAATCGAAAAATTCCGAATATGATCTGTTCCCATGTATATCAATCATCCCCCTTATGTATAAAATCTTTGACAGCCAGCACTGAAATCGCGCCTATAATCATAATAACGCCTACCATTTCAACGGCACCGAATGTCATATCAAACAGTAAATAAGAAAAAACAACGGCCGCCAGCGGTTCCACGGTAGCCGTCACTGAAGCTTCTGCCGGCTTGAGCCGGGCAAGTCCCGTGTTAAAGCAAATAAAGGCCAGTGCCGTGCCAAACAGTATAATCCAGCTCACGTCGAACAGAACAGGCTGGGTTAAAAAATCAGATAAGGAAATAGGAGGAAACAGGATCCATGAAAAACCCGCTCCAAGAAACATTCCGGCTGTCAGCAGAAATTCATTGCTGAACTGAATCAGCAGATGTTTTGGATAGATGGACACCGCAGCAAAAAAGACTGCAGAAAGAAGTCCCCACACAATGCATGCTGCAGGGACTGACAGTTTTTCCAGGCTTCCTCCCGTCACCAGAAGGAATGTGCCTCCTACGGCCATCAAAACTGTCAGTAATTCGCATTTTCCAGGCCGTTTCCAATACCGCACTGATTCATAGAGAATGACCATGGCCGGACAGGTATACTGAATAACCGTTGCCGCAGCAGCATTTCCCTCTTCTATCGATTTGTAGTAGGTGTAATGCATAGCCCATAGTGCCAGCACAGCGTAAATCAGCAAATCTCTCAGGAGGCGTCTGTTTCTGCACAGTCTCTGCCAGTCTCTCCTGAGATAACCTCTGGCACAGGTCAGGGCAAGCATAATCATGCCTGTCCAAAACATACGGAATGTCGTAAGACTCCCTGGTGATACGGCACTGTGTGTAAATAAATGCTGCGCTGCAATTCCTCCTGAAGCCCATAGAATTCCGGCGCCCATAACCATCAATAATGCCAGTAAATGCATAACAAACTCCTAAAAAAGCTCCCCTTTTGCTAAGGGAAGCAGCACCGCATTTTTCTGCAGCCCTGGCTTGCGGCCGCAGCACCTCTTTTATCAGTATAAGGCACGAGTAAAAGCGCTGTCAATAAGCGTATGGGAATACAGCAAAAAAGCCCGCCGGCGGCGGACTCTCTTCATTCATGGTGGGACTATCTGGATTCGAACCAGAGACCTCTTCGATGTCAACGAAGCGCTCTAACCAACTGAGCTATAACCCCATGTGTAACAGCGAAATAATTATATCATATTATCCGGATAAAAAGCAACTTTATTTTGCCCTGTTTTGTATAAAAAAAGATGCTTGGAAAAGCATCTTTTGCTTGTGGTGGGACTATCTGGATTCGAACCGGAGACCTCTTCGATGTGAGCGAAGCGCTCTAACCAACTG
>DIDD01000100.1:6595-8964 GCA_002417965.1 Veillonellaceae bacterium UBA5809 | reverse complement strand
ATTTTTTCACAGCCCCTTTTTATATATTTATATATTCATTAATTAAATTATTTATTTGTGATATACTATATATGATTCATGTTATCAGAATCATATATAAAGAGGAGGATTTTTAATGACTTCAGGGAAAAATTTATTACAAATTGCTGTTTTGGGTTTTCTTATGGGAATGGGGGCATGTGGGGCATACGCTGAATCACCATCAGCCTATTCGCTGGATGCGGTGGTGGTGACGGCAACCAGAACGGAATCCACGGTTAAAAATACGCCGGCCAGTGTAAGTGTAGTGACGGCGGAGGAAATAGCCAAACGTAATGTGCGTACTGTCACAGAAGCCATTGCCATGCTTCCCGGTGTATATGACGCCCGTCCCCAGGGCATGTCGGACGTAGGAAACAGTATACAGATAAGGGGATACAGTGAAGACAGCATTTTGGTGCTTTATGACGGAATGCCGCTGAATGATGCCTATGACGGAGGAGTCAACTGGAGTGCAGTATCCATCAACGATGTGAAAAAAATTGAACTGGTGAGGGGAGCGGCCTCGTCTCTTTACGGCGGACGCGCCGTGGGAGCTGTGATCAACATAGAAAGCAAGGATCCTGATAAAGATTCGGCGAAGGCCTATATGTCCTATGGATCCCATTCAACATGGAAACGGGGAGCCGCCATATCCCAGAAACTGACAGACCGCCTGTCGGCCTCCTTTGGATATGAAAACAGACAGACTGACGGATATCTGAAAAAATATTCATATGCTTCCAAAGGGACAGAAACATCTCCTTCCGGCACAGTGGGGACCGGCGCCGTGACAACAGAGAAATACAGCGGCAGCACCATTTATCTGCTGGGAACGCCCGGTACGGGAGCCAGTAAAGACAATACATACAATTTAAAATTGAAATATAAATTTGATGAAAATAAATCCCTTACTTACCGGTACACCCATGACAATTTTAAATACTATGCAAAAGATCCGGTATCCTATATACGGGATGCTGAGGGGAATCCCATTTTTGAAGGAAGCGTACTGCTGCCGGACGGAAAGTATTATAACTTTGGAGAATCTGATTTTACCGATTATTACGGACGCCGTAAAGTGGATATCCATGCATTGAGCTATAAAGACGATGACAACAAAATCATTTTTAACCTGGGTGTGACCAATGTAAAAGACAATGGCTATTCCATGGGCAGCGACTTTGCAGGAACAGGGGCCGGCACTGACACCCGCTATCCCAATAAATCCTATAAATCCGATTTTCAGAAAGAATGGGATATGGGACGGCATACACTGGTGGCGGGATTTGATATACAGAGAGACTCCATGGATTATATCAAGTCAAAATTGGCCCATTGGAAAGACAAAAATTCCGTTACATCGGAAACCAGCCGTATGGGCGGGAAAAATCTGACAGCCGCTCTTTTTGTCCAGGATGAGTACAAGATCAATGATCAGTGGAATGTATACGGCGGTTTCCGGTTTGACCATTACAGAAAATATGACGGATATTACCGCGATGCTTCCTCATCCATCAAACAGAAAAATGAAAACTATAATGAACTGAGCCCCAAGCTGTCTTTTGAATATAAACCGCAGAATACGGTATCCTACTATATATCATACGGTCATTCCTTTAATGCGCCTACATTGTATGAGATGTATAGAAATGATCCGGGTTACGGATACATAGCCAACCCGGATCTGGATCCGGAAACGACAAATACCTTTGAAATCGGTATGAAAAAACAGATTGGGACGAAGACCAATCTGACAATGTCAGTCTATCATGCCAAAACAAAAGATATGATCATTGCGGTTAAACGGGCTGACGGCAAAAGATGGTATGTCAATCAGGATCAGGCCAGGCGCATAGGAGCTGAACTGGATGTGAACCATACATTCGGACAATTCTTTTCCGCCTATGCCAACTATTCCTATGAACAGGCAAAAGATGAAAACGGAGACAGAATATATTCCATTCCCCGTCATATTTTCCATTCAGGCATTCAATATAACAGAGAAAAATGGAATGCCTATCTGGAGGGACAGTACATCAGCGGACGCAATGAACCGGGAAACGTGGCGCACAGACTCTACTCCGAAGATGCCGTATTCACGATGAATTTAGGGGTGAATGTCCAGGTCTGCAAAGGAGCGGTGCTGGGACTGACTGTCAATAACCTGCTGGATAAAGAATACTGGGCCTGGCAGAAGGCAGCCGGAAGGACCTATACGGTCAGTCTCCAGTATGAAATCTGATATAAAGGACCGCGTGGGAAACAAGTGCTGAATTCACATATTGACGCAGCCAAATATACCAACAGTCAGGGTGGATCCATACTGACTGTGGTATACTGAAAAAAAT
>DIDD01000100.1:2891-6234 GCA_002417965.1 Veillonellaceae bacterium UBA5809 | reverse complement strand
ATGACACAGGAAGAAGCGGACCGGACCCAGCAGTATATGATGTTCCGATATGAACGGAGGCAGAAGGATCTCAAAGCGGTGGAAGGCATGTCCCGCACAGACCGTATGAATTATATGAAAGAACGGCGCGGGGAACGGGGCAGCCCTCTGAAAGAATATGCGGATGCCTGCGGACTCACCTATGAGCGGGCCCGTGATCTCATGAATGCCATGCACGGATCAGAAAAGGGAACGGAATATTATGAAGAGATGGGAAAATTGAAGAAATAATCTGCTGCAGTGCTGAGGATAAATCAAAAATGCCGGTTCAGGAATATTCTGAACCGGCATTTTTTTAGGGGAGAGACAGCAGCTCCGCTTGTAAATCCTGTCATCATGGTAAGGTCAAGGGGATATTTTTCAGGGAATAGGCTGAAAGGAGCGTTTTTAATATAAAGGAGCCATTACTGCCTGGGGCCTGTATGATTTTCCCAAGAGATTTGAAAGGACTGCACTGTATTCTCCGTGATGGATACAGAAATGATTCCATGCAGGCCGGGGCAGGAATTGACAGCTATTCCCGGATTTGGTATTCTGTAAATAGATATAGATAAATATCGATATAGTAAGACAGATATCGATATTGGCTATTGAGAGTCATGAGGGAAGACCGCATCACAGAATCATCTGGATGCAGGTTTTCCCCGGTGAAGCGCACAGCGCTGCAGAAGGGAGACTTGGCCATGTCAGAAAAAATGTGGAAACTCCGTAATTTTGTGAATGGGGAATTTTCGGATGTCTCCGATCACTTCGAAATCACAAATCCCGCCAACGGGGATCTTTTGGGAACAGCGCCCCTGTCAGGACAGACTGAGGCGGACAGGGCAGTGGAAGCGGCCCGCCAGGCAAAAAAGGAATGGGCTTTGAAGCCCGCTGTGGAAAGAGCGGCTTTTCTCCATGAAATTGCGGCAGGCATCAGGAAACGGCAGGATGAAATTGCTGATGTCATTGTCAGGGAGCAGGGGAAAATTCCTTCTCTGGCCAAAGTGGAAGCGGGATTTACGGCAGATTATATGGACTACATGGCGGAATGGGCCCGCCGTATAGAAGGGGAGGTCATTGCCAGCGACCGGCCGGGCGAGCATATTCTTCTTCTCAGAAAACCCGTAGGCGTGGTGGCGGGGATTCTTCCGTGGAATTTTCCGTTTTTCCTCATTGCCCGCAAAATGGCGCCGGCTCTTGTGACAGGAAATACCGTAGTGGTGAAGCCCAGTAAAGAAACGCCCATTAACTGCGGAATTTTTGCAGAAATCGTATCACAGACAAAACTGCCGGCCGGCGTTTTCAACGTTGTTTACGGCAATGGATCCTTTGGATCCCTTCTGTCCCGTCATCCGAAAATCAACATGGTGAGTTTTACCGGCAGCGTGGAAACGGGAGAAAAAATCATGGCGGCCGCGGCGCCCAATATCACAAAAGTCAATCTGGAACTGGGCGGAAAAGCACCGGCCATCGTACTGGCGGATGCGGATCTGGATCTGGCGGTTAAAGCCATTAAAGATTCCCGGATTATCAATTCCGGACAGGTATGCAACTGCGCGGAGCGGGTGTACGTGGAAAAAAGTGTGGCTGATGAGTTTACGGAAAAGATGAAACAGGCCATGGAAGCCGTTACCGTGGGAGATCCTTCCGCTCATCCTGATATCGACATGGGACCGGTCATCAATGAAGGAGCCCTTCATAAGATTCAGGATAAAGTCAATCTGGCCGTTAAAGAAGGAGCATACATTGCGGCAGGCGGGCAGATCGAGGATTTGGGAAATCACGGATTTTATTTCCAGCCTACCGTGATCAGCGGATGCGGAGCAGATATGGATATCATGAGGAAAGAAATCTTCGGACCGGTTCTTCCCATCCAGACTGTAGACAGCCTGGATGAAGCCATTGAACTGTCTAATGACAGTGAATACGGACTGACATCTTCTATCTATACGAAATCCCTGTCCAAAGCGATGTACGCCATTGACCGCATTGATTTTGGCGAAACCTATATTAACCGGGAAAACTTTGAAGCCATGCAGGGCTTCCATGCCGGGACAAGAAAGTCAGGAATCGGAGGCGCTGACGGGAAGCATGGATTATATGAATATACCCATACCCACGTGGTATATATCGAGTAAATAAAAAGACTGCTTATGAAAAGACAAAGATCCAAAGGCTGTGAAGAAATGAGAAATCATTTTTTTACAGCCTTTTTTTGAAAGAAACAGTCCTTGGATTTGAAAATAAAAGTTTTCCTTTTCTTTTGGATTTGTGAGGTGTCATAAAACCGGGGAAAGGGTATAATAGTTATATAATTAAGTTATTTTAAGGCACTAAAATATAAAAAAGTCATTCATTTATATGTTTGCTGAAAATGGTTCAGTAAAAGGAGGAAATCAATATGCCGTTTCGCCCGTCTGCATTAACCAATCCCCTGACCAACAGGGGTACTGCATTTACCCGGAAAGAAAGAGCGCTTTTAGGACTGACAGGACGTCTCCCGTCTGCTGTGGAAACACTGGAACAGCAGGCGGCCAGAGCCTGGAAGCAGCTGAATACTTATGAAAAAGATCTGGAAAAATATATCTTTCTCGACCAGCTTCATAACAGAAATGAAGTGCTGTATTTCAAAATTCTGACAGAACATCTGGAAGAACTGCTTCCCATTGTTTATGATCCCACCATCGGAGAGGCCATAAAAAAATGGAGCTATGACTACCGCCGTTCCCGGGCCGTTTATCTGTCCATAGATCATCCGGAAGAAATCCGGGCATCGTTTGAAACTCTGGGGCTGGGACGTGATGATGTGGATCTCATTGTGGTATCTGATGCGGAGCAGATACTGGGAATTGGAGACTGGGGAGTCAACGGCACAGATATCTCCGTGGGGAAACTGGCGGTTTATACGGCGGGGGCAGGCGTGGATCCGTCCCGGGTCATAGCCGTTAATCTGGATGTGGGAACAAATAATGAAACTTTACTGAAAGATCCCTATTATCTCGGCAGCCGTCATGCCCGGGTACGCGGACAGGCCTATGATGACATGATTCATGGCTTCCTGCAGACTGTTTCCGATATGTACCCCCACGCATTGATTCATTTTGAGGATTTTGGCCCGTCCAATGCCAGACGGATTCTGACAGAAAATGCCGGGCAATACTGTATATTCAACGATGATCTGCAGGGAACGGCAGCCATTGTCATGGCAGCGGTCATGTCAGGGCTGAAGATTACAAAAAAGAAATTTTCTGATCAGCGCCTGCTGGTATACGGGGCCGGAACGGCTGGAAGCGGGATGGCTGATCAGATCAGTGCGGCCATG
>DIDD01000100.1:751-2787 GCA_002417965.1 Veillonellaceae bacterium UBA5809 | reverse complement strand
GAGAAACCGAAGGCTGGAACAGGAAAGACGGACGCATCGGACTGTTGGAAACAATACGGCGCGTGAAGCCCACGGTTCTGATAGGGACATCCACGGATCACGGAGCATTTACAAAAGAAGTGATAGAAGCCCTCTGCGCCGGAACAGATCATCCCATGCTGTTTCCCTTGTCTAATCCGACGGAAAAAATTGAAATTATGCCTGAAGAGGCAGTAACATGGTCACAGGGAAAGGCACTGGTTGCCTGCGGCATACCTTCCCGTCCGGTATCCTTTGAAGGTACGGAATATCATATCGGGCAGGCCAATAATGCACTTCTCTATCCGGGACTCGGCCTGGGAGTCATTGCTTCCGGTGCTTCCCGTGTGACTGACCATATGCTTCTGGCATCCTCGGAAGCGGTGGCATCGGCGGCGCATTCTCTGAAAAAAGGGGATTCACTGCTGCCTCCGGTGCACCGGCTCAGAGAAGTTTCTGTTGCCATTGCAGCAGCGGTGATTCAGGCGGCTGTCGATGACGGAGTGTCTTCCTTCCGGGGAGATCNNGCTTTTCGACGGGCAGAACTTGACAAAAGAGGTTCCCTCCCATATAGTTACTATTAGTCACTAAATGGAGGAGGAGATTTTCATGACCCCGGAATTGGTGAGACAATTATTGGACAGCTGTTTTATCGGAAAGCATATCACGGAAATGATGCCGCCTCTGCCGCAGGGAATGAAGCCGCGCCATATTCATATTCTGCAGGCCGTGGGGCAGGGCGAGAAAGAAGGGCGGACAGTTCTTCCCTCGGATATCAGCCGTGAATGGAAAGTCACGAGACCAAGCGTCGTGCGTCTCATCCGTGAACTGGAAGAGATGGGAGCCGTATCGGCGGTACCGGGCGGTACAGACCGCCGCACCAGAGAACTGCATTTAACAGAAAAAGGAAACCGCTGCTATAAACGGTACGTAGAGCAGTATCATCAGATGCTGGCGGATCAGCTTTGCGGAATGAACGAAGAAGACTGCCGCAGGGCTGTGAGTGTATGGCAGATTTTATACAGCAGGATGAAAGGACTGGATCATCATGAGTGAAGAGGCGCCGGCATCAGGGCAGAAAACCTTTGAAAGAAAAATTGACGGGCCCCTTATTTTCTCTTTAATTGCCACGGGGCTTCTTTCCTTTTCCGGGGTAGTCATTGAGACGGCGATGAATATTACATTTCCCGCTCTCATGGAAGAATTCGGCGTAGATACATCTCTGGTGCAGTGGATGACCACCGGATATCTGCTGGTTCTGTCTGTCATGATTCCCCTTTCGCCTTTTTTGAAAAAACGGTTTCCCCGCAGGCCTCTGTTTGTACTGGCGGTGCTCCTGTTTATGGCGGGGGCTGTGACGGACATGACGGGCGGTTCATTTTCCGTTCTTCTGGCCGGAAGGGCGCTTCAGGGCATAGGAACGGGCATTGCGCTGCCCATGATGTTTGATATCGTTCTGGAACAGGCTCCTGTCAGCCGTATGGGGACCATGATGGGGGCAGCGGTGCTGGTGGTGGCGCTTTCTCCCGCCGTAGGGCCTTCCTTTGGCGGAGCTGTCATTCACTATATGGGATGGCGCATGATTTTCGCTTTTCTTCTTCCCGTTCTGGGACTGTCCCTGCTTCTGGGACTCTGTTCCATCAGACAGGTCTGTAAAACAGAAAAGATTCCTTTCGACTGGGGCAGTTATCTGTGGCTGGCTGCGGGATTTTCAGCGTTTATCCTGGCCCTTTCCGCCATGGGTGACAGTCAGCAGAGTCCCTGGACGGCGCTGGGGCTGTATGCGGTCAGCGGGGCGGCTCTGTTCCTTTTTGTGCGCCGTTCCCTGAGAGTACCGGCCCCCTTTATTCATCTGGATGTCTTCCGGTGCGGACCTTTTGCCGGCAGCGCCGCGGTATTTGGGATTGTGCAGTTCCTCTGCCTGGGACTGGGATTTTTGATTCCAAACTATGCACAGCTGGTGATGGGGCAGAACGCACTGACCGCGGGACTGATCATGCTGCCGGGATGTATGATCG
>DIDD01000100.1:0-669 GCA_002417965.1 Veillonellaceae bacterium UBA5809 | reverse complement strand
TTTGCCTTGTCCTACCGGCATATAGAACCATGGCAGATGGTGCTCTTTTACATCAGTTTTGCAGTGGGACAGAACCTGACGGGCGCCAATTCCATGGTCAATGGAATACGGCAGCTGCCGGAGAACCGGAGAGGCGACGGGAATTCCGTATGCAATACGCTGCAGCAGCTGTCCGGAGCGGCAGGAACCGCGGCCGCGGCGGCGCTGGTGGCATCAGCCCAAACAGGGGGAGCGGCCATGATGCAGGAACAGACACAGGCGGGCAGCGGACATGCTTTCTGGCTGCTCTTTGTGCTCGGAGTCATGGCCATGGGAATATCCTGGAATATTTTCAGAAATACAGGCGGAAAATAAAAACCAGTCAGACTGTCCGGGCGGAGGAACAGAGCCGCCCGGATTTTTTATTGTGGAAATATGGGCATACTGATATTTGATATAGATAGAAAATATTGATATCAATAGAATATTTTTATATCAAAACCGCTGAAGAAGGGGAAAAGCAGGGGAATATTATAAAAAATGGTATCAGGCAGACCGTGAAAACAGGAAATTTTATATTCTATATTGAATATAAATGAATAAAATGCCCATAGAATCTGACTTTCTTCAATCAATCGAAAATTGAATATTGTTCAAAGAAAACCAATGTGCTCACGGGATGTACTGTTT
>DIDD01000126.1:10176-14749 GCA_002417965.1 Veillonellaceae bacterium UBA5809 | reverse complement strand
TTTTATACCGGATGATGCACTGTATACCGTTCTTCGCATTTTCCCACAACAACAGTTCCTGCCAAATCCCCCAGGCAGTTGTTTGTCGTCGTTCCCATGTCAAAGAGGTGGTAAAATGCCGCAATGACTCCTACAATTTCAATGGGAAGTCCCACGGCCTGGACAACCACCATCAGTTTCACAATGCCTGATCCGGGAATCCCGCCTCCTCCCATGGACATAATGGTCGCAATAAAGACGGTTTTTATCAGTTCCGCCAGTGTCAGGTCCTGTCCTACCATCTGGCTGATGAACATGATGACGCAGCCGTAAAGGAGTACTGATCCGTCAGTATTCATCTGCGTCCCCAGGGGTATGGTAAAACCTGATATTTTTTCGGGAATACCGAATTTTTCTTTCGCCACTTTAATATTGACCGGGATGGAGGCAATGGAGCTGCAGGTGGATATGGTGTAAAGCCACAGCTCGGCACTGTCCTTGATGAATGTAAAGGGGTTGATCCGTGCAAAGATAATGAGTGTCGTCCCGTAAATCAAAATGACCTGAATGAGACAGGCCAGGTAATAGGTTCCCAGAAGGTAGGCCATACTGGTAAATATTCCAAGTCCGTATTTACCGAAGGATGATCCCATCAGAAAAAATACTCCAACAGGTGATACGGCCATGATCATTCCTATCAGCGAAAAGACCATGGAATTGGTGCTGATGCATATTTTTTTTATTGTCTCTTTTTGTTCTCCGTCTTTCATTTTCAGGATGGCGATTCCCACAAGAATGGCTATAATTAATGTCTGAATAATATTGCCGTCAGTAAATGTCTTGAACATGTTGGTGGAAAACAGTCCTTTGGCAAAGGAGGCAAAGTCCATAGGTTTGGCTTCTGTAATTTTCTCTGAGGCCATACCTATAAAATTGGCCAGATGTCCCGGCTGTATAAGTGCGGAGACGGACAGACCGATGATACATGCCAAAACAGTGGTAGTGATATAGTAAAAAATGATTCTGACACTGATGCGTTTCATGGCTCCGGCACTGTCCTGTGTGATGATTCCCGTCACAATGGTGCAGAGTATCATGGGCACTACAATCATTTTGATGCAGTTCAGCCATATGTCTCCCAAAAATCCCAGGGATATCATCACTCCCGGAGCTGCAATTCCAACCACGGCCCCAATAAGCATGGCAATAAATATCTGTGTGGTAAGGGATATCTTTTTTCCTTTAATGACCATGATTCATATCTCCCGCCAATTCATCGTCCAAATCATGAATGATCCGGGCTGCACTGACTGCATTTTCTTTTGTAATTCCTTTATAGAATACCAGTCTCACACAATGGTCAAGGACGGGTTTGATCAGCAGTCCTTTTTTCTCTGCCATATGGCAGAATGTCTCCGGTTCTCCGTTCCAATGAGAAAGGTCCAGCATAAGAATGTTGGTCTGCACTGATGGCTGCGGAATAATCAGCTTCAATGAGTTTAACAGAGACCTGCACAGCTGCGCATTTTCATTATCTTCCTGCAGCCGTTTGATGTTATGAAGGACCGCATATTTGGCCGGCGCTGCAATAATGCCTCCCTGTCTGAGCGCACCTCCCAGCATTTTTCTTGTCACTTTGGCTTTTTTTATAAATGTTTCTGTTCCGCAGAGTAATGATCCTACCGGTGCGGCCAGTCCTTTTGAAAAGCAGAATTGGACGGAGTCGACATAGCGGCAAAGTTCTTCAGGTGATGTTTTCAGATAGGCTGCCGCATTGAACAGACGGGCTCCGTCCATATGGACCGGTACATGGTATTCATCTGCCAGATCTCTGATTTTTTTCAGCCGCTGCGGATCCGTGCATGCTCCGCCTCTGAAGTTGTGTGTATTTTCGACACAAATCAGCTTAATCGGATGGGTTTCCATCTGCCGCTTCATACTGTCAATGTCGGGCATTTCCTGTTTGTCATAATCAAAAAAAACTGCATGGAGCTGTCCGAATCTGCTGGAAAAAGCCATTTTCTCGCTTCTATACATATGATGAAGTGAATCAATCAGCACTTCATCTCCCGGACCGCAATGGGTCAGCAGCGCCGCGCTGTTCCCCATGGTGCCCGAGCAGCATAAGAGGCCTGCTTCTTTTCCCGTCAACGCAGCACCGCAGTCTTCAAGGTCATTAACTGTCGGATCTTCTCCTCTTCCTTTTTCATCCAGTCTTCCATCATCTCCCAGCCGGGCTGACAGAATGGTCTCCAGCATGGGCCTGTCAGGAACCGTCAGTGTATCACTTCGTAAATCGATCATAAAAGCGCCTCTTTCAGAGCATCAGAATATGTTTTGGTATTTTTTAACAGTTCATAGTTTACAGGCTTTTTCAAAAAGGAATTTCCCTCCGTATGTTTTTGCCTCTTTTTACGTATGAATTCTCTTACATAAACAACTGTTGCGGCAATTCATGCAATTTGTATTTTAACTTTATTATGAGAAAGGAAACAATTAGAAAAAAAGCATTGTTTTTTAGATATCCATCTCTTTTTATCATAAACATATGGACCTGTTTCCTTATTTGGTTTTCCCTCTCCATATTTTCATTTCTTTTACAGTTTTACAGTTATTTTCTTAAATTTTTATTATAAATACATTATTTGTTCTTCCAGCCATATCATATGATCTGCTTATAGGTTATACTATCGATGTCCAATTGATGGTTTTGTGTCTCCGCAGTCTGCAGTCCGTGAATTTGTTCCGGAGGGAAGTGTATTTCGGTATGGTTTCTATAAAACGATTATTAATCGGGGCTCCGTTGAAAACAGAATCAGAGATTACGCAGCATCTTCCTAAATGGAAAGCCCTGGCTGTTTTTTCGTCAGATGCACTTTCTTCTGTCAGTTATGGCCCGGAGCAGGTCGTCCTGGCTTTGTCGGCGGCGGGAAGTACATCGTATGAATATTTTTGGTACGCTGTCATTCCCATTCTCATTTTGCTGTGTATTGTCACTGTTTCTTATATACAGGTGGCGAGAGCCAACCCGGGAGGAGGCGGGTCTTATTCTGTGGCCCGCAAGGAATTGGGCGAAATTCCGTCTCTTATCGCCGGCGCTTCTCTTTTTATTGATTACACGCTCACGGCCGCTGTCAGCATTACTTCCGGAACGGAGGCTCTCACTTCCGCTTTTCCTGTTTTGATTCCTCATAAGATAATGATTGATCTGACAGTGCTGATTGCTGTTCTCATGTTGATGAATCTCCGGGGAATCAGTGATTCCGCAACGTTTTTTGTATTTCCCACTTACTTTTTTATAGGCGGTATTTTCTGCGTGATCGGCATCGGTCTGTTTCAGTCTTTCCAGGGAACTCTGCCTGTACTGCCGTCTGCCGCACCGTATTCTTCAGATTTCCAGGGACTCCACGCAGTGGCTTTATTTCTTGTCCTCCATGCCTTTGCAAATGGCTGCAGCTCTATGACAGGTATTGAGGCCATTGCAAACGGCGTCCCCATGTTTAAAGATCCGGCTCCTAAAAATGCCATGATCACAACGTACTGTATGTCAGGGATTTTGGGCGTCATGCTTTTGGGGATTTCTTTTCTGTTTTTTCACAGTCATTTAACGCCGATGGCCGATGTGACTATGATGTCTCAATTGACAGAGCAGATTTTGGGGCGGGGCGCCGGGTATTATTATGTACAGGCCGTCACTATGCTGATTTTATTTTTGGCGGCCAATACGGCTTATAACGGTCTGCCCCCTCTGATGTCATTAATGGCCAGGGACGGCTATATGCCGCGTTATCTGGGAGAGCGGGGCGAACGTCTTAGTTATTCCAACGGTATTTTTGTACTCACCGCCGCTGTCGGTGTTTTAATCATTATTTTTCAGGGCCGTACCGACAGTCTGATCGCTCTGTATGCTGTAGGTGTTTTTGTTTCTTTTACCATTTCGCAGGCCGGCATGGCGCTGCATTGGCGGAAGCAGCAGGGTCCCTTCTGGAAAGTCAGATTGGCCGTGAATATATTCGGCGCCGCTGTAACCGGGGCGGTTGTTCTGGTTCTGCTCGCCGCCAAGTTTTTCAGCGGCGCCTGGATTGTTCTCGTGCTGGTTCCATTGATGGTCATCTGTTTTCAGAAGATCCATGCCCATTATACGGAAATGGCGGATGAGCTCATGATTCCAGCGGGCGAAACTCTGTCGTATCTGCAGAATCCAATCAGCCGGAATTATGTAATTGTGCCCATTTCTTATCCGACACAGAGTGCGGTTCAGGCTCTCCGGTATGCTTATAAGATCGGAGATGAAGTGATTCCCGTTCATATTGCAAAGGATGAGAAAAATGCTGCAGAGGTGCAGCGTATATGGGCTTCCATGGATCCGGATATGCCGCTGGTCACTCTCTATTCTCCCTATCGGACGGTGATTCAGCCTCTGCTGGATTTCATTGCAGGTGTATCCGCACGGAAGAATACAAATGACTGCATCACCGTACTGATTCCCGAGATCATTGTCACTCATTGGTGGCACCGTCTGCTTCACAATCAGACGGGATTTGTACTTCGCACTTTTCTCATATTGAGGGAAGATGTGGTGGTAACCACACTG
>DIDD01000126.1:0-9999 GCA_002417965.1 Veillonellaceae bacterium UBA5809 | reverse complement strand
TCCGTTAAAATCAAAGTTCTCCGTGTATTGGTGCCCTGCGCAGATTTTGCCGGGGTTATCCTGTTGCCATGTAAAGGTACCGCCGTACTGCGCCACCCAGTAGGGCACATAGTCCGCCAGCTGGGAAATATCAATCCATCCGGTCTGGGAACCGGCGCATTCTGAAAGGAGTCTCCCCGATGATGCATAAATGCCGCCCCGGTATCCTGTCTGGTTCAGTTCTACGATAAAGGCAGAGGCACAGGCCGTGATATCATTTTTATCCATCCGGAGTACTTCAGGATCCTCTATGTCAATAAATACCCCGAGAGGAAGGTCTGTGAGGTGCTCCGCCTGCAGTGCTTCTGTCAGAGTCCGGGCTTCCTGGCGGGCACGGCCAGTTGTCTGGGCATGGGTATAGCAATAGGCCCCTATGGGAATATGGTATTCACGGGCCTGGTGAATGAAGGCAGGGTACATTTCCTGCAGACTGCAGCCTTCGGATACTTTCAGGATACAGCCGCCCAATGCAACCGGAGATGTTTCAAAATCAATCAGGGGCTGTCCATGACTGTTTCCCTGAAAATCTGACAGATCAATTACATGAACCATAATTCATTCTCCTCTTTTCCGTCAATGCCGGGGAGAACTGCTTTTTCCCTGCTCCCCGTACTGAATGGGTCTCGGTTCATCCGGCATCATTCAGCAAATTTATTTTTATCTATAATATAGATCTCATTTATGAAGTTGTCTATGGTTTTTAAAAATATATTCAGATATATTTTTAAGGGATACTATAGAATCATCAGGAAAGGCTGTTCATGGCTGTTTGTATAACCGGTGGTTATGCTTTTTTCTGCTGTTGTACAATATACACAGTTAATCAACGTTTTGGTTTTATGGATTTTGTTGTTCTTCTGTTTTAATCTATGCACAGGCTTTTTTTATCACAGAAGAGTTTTCAGGTATTGCCCGGTTTTTCTGGAAGGAAGGTGGCTGTATGGACAGGTTTTTAAAAAATGCCCGCCGTTTTTCAGGCTTTGCGGATATTTATAATCAGGCACGTCCTCAAATGCCTGTATACCCCATCGAGGTCATTGAAAGGTATCTTCATAAAAAGGCCGGTTTGATCGTTGATTTAGGCTGCGGCACCGGCCTGTCAACAGCTGCATGGAAAAATCACTGCCGTTCAGCCATCGGCATCGACCCCAGCGGGGATATGATTGCCGCCGCCAGAGCCAGGCAGGATGATACACTTTCATTCCGGCAGGCTTTTTCTCATCATACGGGCCTGCCCGGCGGATGCGCGGATGTTGTGATCTGTTCGCAGTCTTTCCACTGGATGGATCCGGTACTGACGTTGGCGGAGGTCCACCGTATTTTATGTCCGGAGGGTATTTTTGCGGCAGTGGATTATGACTGGCCTCCTGTCTGCCGCTGGGAGGCTGAATCGGCCCATCTTCTTCTTTCCGAAGCTGTCCGGCAGGCGGAAACGGATCATCCTGATCTGCAGGATCATTCTTTCCGCACGGATAAAAGCCGTCATCTGCTGCATATCCGGGAAAGCGGGTATTTCCGTTATTCCCGGGAAATTGTATTTGCCAACCGGGAGTTCTGTGACGGGGACCGGTATATTGATCTCGCCCTCAGCCGGGGCGGGCTGCAGAATATACTGCGTAAGGAACCGGATCTGATCCGTGATGCGCTCGATCAGTATATAGCTGCAGTCCGGCGCGTCTTCGGCCAGGATACTTTGCCCGTGGATTTCTGTTACCGCATGAGGATCGGCATTCAATGAGCAGGCACTGCGTCTTCTGATGCCGCCGCAGACCTGACATTTGATGACCTGTTCCTTTCTTGTCTCTTGACCTGTTCTGTACAGTACAGCAGGATATATGCTGCCATCAGCAGGAAGGATGAGGATTTGTTTTTAAAAAACGTCTCCCTGCATACTTCACCGTCATGGAGTTTAAGTAATTGTTATGTTTTTTTATATAGAGTCCAAAGGACCCGTGGTATAGTATAGGAAAACAGACAGAGGTTTTCATAATTTTGCTGCATAAACCGAAGGAGGTATATTGTGCCGCTTCTTGATATCCGAAATGTTTCATTCATTGATGGTTCCAAAACGATTCTGGACCATGTATCGGTTTCCGCAGAGTCTCATGATTTTATTTCCATTACAGGGCCATCCGGCAGCGGAAAGAGTACCCTGCTCAAAATATGCAGTCATATGATCAGTCCCACTGAAGGCGATGTTTTTTTCAAGGACCGTAATTTTACAGATTATAATCCTGTGGAATTAAGGAGAAAAATCTCCCATTGTTTCCAGACTCCCTGTCTGTGGGGACGCACGGTCAGGGAGAATATATATTTCCCTTATTGGCTGCGCGGAATAAAGCCTGACCAGGAAAGAATCAGAAATCTGTTTTCCCTGTTCCGTCTCCCCCTGGCTTATATGGATCAATCTGCAGAGAAACTTTCAGGCGGTGAAAAGCAGAGAATCGCGTTGATACGCAGTATTGTCATAGAACCGGAAATTCTGCTTTTGGATGAGGTTACTTCCGCTCTGGATGCAGAAAATACCCAGATCACGGAACAGGTGATTCAGCATCTCCATGAGGAAGGCCTGACGGTGCTGTGGGTAACGCACAGCACCGTGCAAAGCCGGAAATACGCCAATAAAATTCTGACTGTTGTCTCCGGCCAAATACATTCTCTGGAAGTGATCAAATGAATGCAGCATCTGTCAGTACGGCCTCTCTGTTTATGGCTTCTTCTCTTGTGCTGGTGACACTTTTCATTTCTTACTGGCAAAGGCTCCATCTGGAAAAAGGAATTCTTACAGGCGCTGTCAGAGCGGTTGTCCAGTTGTCTGTCATCGGTTATATTCTGGTCTCTGTTTTCAATTTGAATTCTCCTGCATTCACAACATTTCTTCTTTTTTTTATGATTTTTAATGCAGCGTATAATGCCGCTAAACGGGGCCGCTGCATCCGGCATGGGATTTTCATATCTTTTCTGTCCATCGGCGGCGGAACGGCCGCCACTTTGTCTGTTCTTATTGTTTCGGGAACCATAGAGTATACTCCTTATCAGATAATCCCGGTAAGCGGCATGATTATCGGCAACGCCATGGTGGCGCTGGGACTCTGTTACCGGCAGATGACTTCCAATTTCCAGAGACGCCGTGATGAAGTGGAAACGAAGCTTGCCCTGGGCGCCGACATAGGGCTTTCTTCCAGGGAGATCATACGGGATTCCATCAAGACCGGCATGGTTCCCACAATCGATTCCGCCAAAACATTGGGAATTGTATCTCTGCCCGGTATGATGACAGGCCTGATTCTGGCCGGTGTTTCTCCAATAGAAGCGGTCAAGTATCAGATCATCGTCACGTTTATGCTGTTGTCCGCCACGTCTCTTTCTTCCGTAAGCGCCTGTTATCTGTCTTATAAAAGTTTCTTTAATGCCCGAAAGCAGCTGGTCCGGTATTGACCGGTTATTTTGGAAACTGCCTGTATATGGACCGGATATATGGATTTTTTGCCGCCGGCAGAAGGTCATCCCCCGTCAAATTCTGTCTGTTCAAAAGGCATGTCCCATGTCCGGTCATTCTGTACCGGAAGTAAAAAAAGACTGGCGCCGCAGATGAGTGTATCTGCGGCGCCGGTCTTTTTTCGAAATGTGTCAGTTTTAGATGCCCAGTGCTTCTTCTGCAGTGGCAGGCATATCCGGCACAGGTGTTTTAAACCATTTTTCATGGATTTTATTCAGTGTCCCATTTTCTTTCAGTTTCGCGATGGCCGCATTCACTTCCTGCTGGAGTGCTTTGTTGTCCTTATTGAATCCGAAGGCAAAGTACTGCACTTTGGAATCCGGCACGTCAATGACTTTGAATTTCCCCTGTCCTTTGGTGGCAATGAAGTAATCCGCCGCCGGTTTGTCTAAAATGCCCGCTGCGGCTCCTCCTGTGGTCAGTTCCATAATGACATCCGAGGAATGGTCAAAGTTTTTGATATTCATGCCTTTGTCTTTGGCATAGGCGGCAGCTGTGGTGCCTACCTGCACGGCGATTTCCTGTCCGTTTGTCATATCATTCACGGACTGGACCGGGCTGTCTATTTTGGTCACAACCGACAGTTTGGTCTGATAGAAGGGGGCTGCAAAAAGAATTTTTTCCGCCCGTTCTTTGGTCGCTGTCATTCCGGATGCCGTCATATCCACATCATGGGACTGAAGTGCAGGAATGAGCCCGTCAAAGGCAATATTTTTAAATTCCACATCCCGTCCCATTTCTTTGGCCACTGCCCTGACCACGTCAATTTCATATCCTGTGTAGTCTTTGCCGTCTTCGGATTTAAATTCAAAGGGCACGTAGGTGGCATTGGTGGCCACTTTCAGTACCGGTTTCCCGGATGCTGCCGATGACGCTGCCGGCTTTTCTCCCCCGCATCCTGTCATAATTCCTGCTGCCATAACGGCGGCAGCCGCAAGAAATAATCCTTTTTTCCATGATTTCATTGGACATTCACCTCATATGTTTTTATACAATTTTATAAATAATTATACACATCCGTACTCTTTTTGTCTACCCTCTGTGTATGGAAAAGGATAAAGAGCCGGATTTCCCATTTCTCTGCCGGGATATGGTGAATACATCCTTTATATCCGGTTATAATCAAAACATACCGCATGGGATGCGGCAGGACATTTTATGATTGTAAAGTCCCCTTTTCTGTTATATTCTGATGCATAAATATAGACCGTATTTTTGTTTCAGATCCGGTAATTCTCTTTATTTCCATGTATTTCCGGGAAATTGTACAGCGCCCTGTCTTCCATGTTATTCTTTTTCCTTTATTTCAGTTTCTTCTTTCTCGTTTCAGTTCCAGAAATTTTTCTGCTTTTCAAACAGAATACAACTGATGTTTCTATGGGAGAAAAGGCTGTCTGTTGTTGTATAATATGTATAGAAAGTCTTTGTTTTTTTCATAGCAGTGGTTGTACAGAGGAGGGGATCATTTTATGGAAAATCATTTTTATAAAGCCAGTGACGGAGCGTATATTTATTATGATTCAGAGGGTGAGGGACGTCCTGTCATTCTGATTCACGGCTGGGGATGTTCAGGCCGCTTTTACAAAAAGAATGTTGACGGCCTGAAGAGCCGGTTCAGGGTCATCACAATAGATATGAGAGGCCACGGCCGTTCTTCCAAGGGACTGGACGGGTATACGGTTGACCGCATGGCTCAGGATATCCATGAAGTCATTGAGTTCCTGGGCCTGAAGCATGTGCTGCTCATGGGATGGTCCATGGGCGGCCCAACCATGCTTTCGTACTGGAAGCAGTTCGGAAAAAAGAAGGGCCATCTGTCCGGTCTGGGACTGATTGATATGACCCCCTTCCCTTTCAGCCCGGGTGAATGGAATTCTCATGGTCTGAAGAATTACAATGCAGAGGGTTTCAATCAGTTCGCAGAGACAATCCTCTCTGACCATAAGGGATTCATCCGGTCTTTTGCCAGTAAAATTTTTCAGGACGGAAAGATTCCTGCCGGCATGGACTGGATGGAGGAGGAAATGATGAAGCTGCCTCCGTATATCGGCATTGCGCTGTACGGAGATTATTGTTATTCTGATTACACCGATGTGCTTCCGACGATCACGGTCCCGACTCTGGTGGTATCTTCTGACAGCGGTATTTTCCCTCACAGTATCAAGCAGGGTGAATGGGTTGCCGCCCAGATTCCCCAGGGTGAATTTATTCCTTTTGAAAAAGGCGGCCATCTCCTCTTTTATCTGGAAAGTGAAAAATTCAATAAAGCCGTAGCCGACTTTGCCGATGCTTTATAATATCAGATTTGTCCATTAAAAATCTGTCCGTATTTACGGATTATGTTCTCCTCCAGTTGTATCCGCAGTTGGAGGAGATTTTTTCAAATTTCCTCCCGTGTGATGCGGCCTCCGCTTGATGGCTCTTCTCTCCTGTTTGTATAGGGGCCCCTGGAATGGAATACCGCTGTGCTTGCTGATTTTTACTGCTTTATATGTATTTCTTTTTATTTGTCTCCTTATTCTATCCGGAGATGAATATCTGTATTTTATGAAGGGGAGGCCGATGCTTATGCTCACCACTGACCGGGGACAGAAAATTTCAGTCGTAAAAGACGGTATCCAAATTGAAGGCGGCGAGGAACTGCAGGTCATTGATTTCGATGACATAAAAAGTATCCGCATCACTGAGTCCAATGTGCTGCAGATCCGCTCTGATGATGTGGTCATGCAGTATCCGCTGCGGGGCACGGAGGGAAATCAGGATTTTTACAATGAGTACGGAATTGCCAAGTTGAATTTTTCAAAAGCCAGAAGAGCTGATCAGATCAGCGCCGGAAAGCCGCCGGTCAATAAGGCTTTGTATATCGTACTGGCCATATTGCTGGGCAGTTTCGGTATCCATAAGTTTTATGCGGGGAAAGTGGGAACGGGTATTGTGTTTTTTATTTTCAGCTGGACTTTTATTCCTGCCATTCTGGGAATTATAGACGGAGTCCGTACGCTGGACCGTGTCCCGGATAAGGACGGCAATATTTATGTGTAAACGTCATGCACCTGTCAGACTGCATTTTTCAATGAAATATTGCCCGCGCTTTCCAAAAGGATCCTGCCTATCAGGGTCCTTTTTTGTTTCATCCGTTTCTGCGGATTATGGAAGTCTGTATGTCCGGTATCTGATTCCAATTTATGGAAATGTCAGTTTCTGCCGGCTGCCTCCTGAAGTAAAATACCGGCAGACCGTCATGGATCATTAATAGAAGGAAAAGCTGAATTGGCTGATATAAAAAGGAGCGTATGTCTTCCCCATTTGCCGCAGATTATAGAGTCTCATGTCCTATGAATTTCCTTTGTTCGAAAAGCCTGCTTCTACAGTTGTATTAAAATCATTGAATTTTATAATTCATTATCGTATTATAGAATAATGCGCTAATAGAGCAGAGGTGAGAAAATGGAAAATTATATCATCGTGCAGCTTGAACTGCTGACCAGATTAGCCGTGGCCGGGCTCTGCGGCTGTGCGGTCGGTTTTGAAAGAAAGAACAGGCTCAAAGAAGCCGGGATCAGAACTCATATGATTGTTTCGATCGGCGCTGCTTTGATTATGATTGTATCAAAGTATGGCTTTTCCGATGTTCTTGGGTTAAGCGGTTATGTGCTTGATCCATCCCGTATTGCCGCACAGATTGTCAGCGGAATTGGTTTTTTAGGGGCCGGAATGATTTTTGTAAGAAAGAATTCTGTTAATGGTTTAACCACAGCCGCAGGAATATGGACAACCGCCGCTGTAGGCATGGCTATCGGCGCCAGTCTTTATGCCGTGGGAATTGGCACGACTGTTTTTGTGCTTCTCGTTCAGGTGATTCTTCATAATAAAAATTTTATATGGCCTTATCTTCCCATATCGGAGCAAATTAATATGCGTCTGGATGAAAGCAGCCATTCCATTTCCTTCATTCAGGAAAAGCTGGCTGCCAGTCATATTCAGCTGATCAATTTAAAGATTGACAGAATCGATGACAGGCTGCTGGAAGTCGAATTGTATGTAAAGTTGCCTCCCCACTGCCGGATAGAACAGTTAATGAATTTATTCAAGGATAATCCGCATATTCAGTATATTGAATATTGATTGGTGATAAGAATACTCATCAAAGACTGATGTATAAAAAAGTTACTAAAAGCCAACCGTACTATTTAAACATCACGGCGTGGAATTTTCATTCATATTACTGTTGAAATTTAAAAAAGATGAAAATCCGTATCATGCATATAAAACTGCAGGCAGCAGTTCTAAAGCTCAAAACGGGCTGTGCAGAAATGCGAAATCATTTTTCCGCAGTCCGCGTTCTCCGTTTCATCACTTCATGAATATGAAGGCCTGTATTCTGCCGGTGTCCCAGTGAGATGCAGCCTTACTGCGAATCATGTTTGGCATTGGCTCTGAAACTATACGCATTTATTTTCTTTATGATACTGATCTTTTTTCCCCATGCAGCCATTTATCCGGGGTTGCGAATGGGAGTTTTGACATCCTTTCCGCATAATTGAACCTGCCTATTCAAATCAAAAAGGAGATCCTGTCTGCAGCTACAGGTCTCCTTTTTATCTGTATATGGATGGAGATTTAACCGATATCTCCTAAAACGTCAAATTCAAATCATGATATCCTCCTACATGAATAGGATACCATATATAATAATTATTATCAATAAGATATTTATGATGGTCATTATTTTGTGCAGAATGACCCTATATCCGTTGAATCTGCGCAGATATCAAAAAAAGCCGCTTTTGTATAACACCTGATTCATAATAAAAAAAACAGGGGAAACGATAAAAAGTGCAAAGTTTTACCATAGGTTAACTTGCTTCTTTCCCGCTAACGCCCGGTTAAAGTTTTATCACCATCTCTCCTTTTCTGGATTGTCCGGAATTATCATGGTCCTTTTGTTCTTGCACAAACAGGCCTTTTAAAGATCAGATTATTTGCACCTGAAAAAAACGCTTTATTCTGATGCCTTTCTTTTTAAAGGCATGATATCCTATAAATTTCCTATGCAAAAAAGGATCCTGGCTATCAGGATCCTTCTCTATTCCATCACTTTACAAGCATGGATGTATGTATTCTGTTGGTGTCCCAGGAGGGATTCGAACCCCCGACCCACTGCTTAGAAGGCAGTTGCTCTATCCAACTGAGCTACTGAGACATATAAAGAAACTGGAGCGGGTGAAGGGAATCGAACCCTCGTAACCAGCTTGGAAGGCTGGCGCTCTACCATTGAGCTACACCCGCATTCATGGTCGGGGCAGCCGGATTCGAACTGGCGACCCCCTGCTCCCAAAGCAGGTGCGCTACCAACTGCGCTATGCCCCGCAGTGCTTATTATTTTAATACATTTGCCCTTCGAAGTCAACCTTTTCAGTTCATTTCACGGTATATTTTTTATACTTTTTTATGTCCTACGTCTTCGGCTTTGATGCGCCCCAGGTAGATGTCTCCTATGATCCAGGCGACGTAGTCATCAACCGGTTCGGGAACGGTGCGGAATGTGACGGGAATGAGACGGGCCAGTCCCCGGGGAGGATGTTCTTCCCAGTATTTTTTTTCTCCCATTTCTGTGGTATATTTTTCATTCACCAGCTGAACGGTGATAGTGTATCCCGCTGCCTCCGCCGCCTTTTCAGTCCGGCGCCGGAGTTCTTCGTGGTGGGTTCCGTTCCCCATAACAATGGTTTTAATGTCATAATGGTCCAGCATATCTGTTATTTCTGTCTCCAGCGCGCTGGTCCGGATAATGGTTTTTATCAGCAGGACTCCGTCTTCTTTTAAAACTGCAAGACCGGTTTTTTCCGATCCGGGGTCTATGGCCGCAATCATGTTTTTTCCTTTCCTGTAATCTGTACATCAATCGTAACAGGTCCTTGTGTATAGATATCCTGTTTGGCTACTGCCGTAAGAATGCAGCGGCCGTTCAGTGCCTTGACTTTCTGGATGGTTTCCATCAGTTCCTGTCCGTCCAGCTGCCCCACGTTGCCGGTAATGGGATCCGGAAGGACTCCGTGTTCTGTGGCATAGCGGTTGAGGTCTTTGAGGAAGTGAAGGACTTTAAGGTCATCATTTTTGTATTTTTCATACTGGTCCATATCAGCGGAGAAAATGGCTTCTCCTTTTTTGAATACCAGGTTGTTGTCATGAATTTCGAAGGTAACGAAGGCCGGTTCTCCGACAATGATGTTGCCGGCAGCTTCAATCCGGATCAGTTTTTTCTTTGGTGACTGTTTGATCTGTTCTACGGCCTGGTTGAATGCGTCCTGCGTTACCCGTACGATAACTGCGTTTTCATCCTGTACGTTCAGTTTCTCCCGCAGTGTGGTGTTGGTGTCATTGAGGATGCTGTCCAGTACATGGGCCGCATCATCACGGCTCATGTTTTCGTCTACCACGGCGGAGGAAATGATCTGCCC
>DIDD01000093.1 GCA_002417965.1 Veillonellaceae bacterium UBA5809 | reverse complement strand
GCATTTATTCCATACAAATATTACTCTCCTGCTAAGATAGATTCATTTTTTATGTGAATAATCAGCCTCCTGTGATATGTCACACATATAAAAAGACCTTTTCTCTTCAAAGGAAAGGTCTTCCGAAAGTCATCCCACTCTCCGGGGCATGGGCATAGTTTTTCAGTTTTTCCGCTTCTCCTTCAGTGCCTTCACGGGTTTCTGCAAAATAATTCTGTATTTCATTCGCCCCTATGTGAACTTCATCCGGACTTTCTTTGACATATTTCCACAATCCCGGCCATCCGGCTTCCATGATTTTAGGAAATATCTGCTCCGCCAGTTCATGTCCGGGCTGACTTTTCTGGAGAAAATCCCTCACAAAAGGTTCTGCCTGACGGCAGTATTCTGCTGTAATCACTCCTCTTTCATAATAATATCTGTCATAGACTTTTCTCAGATCCTGACCGGCCGGCTCATCCCCATCTGCGGTCTTCTGAAATAGTTCTGCAATTCTTCTGCGGGCCTTCGGCTGTTCAGCAGCTGCCCGCATCAGGAAGGGAGTGATATCCATCTGTTCCGCGGCCTGAATGAAGGCGTCCTGCTTCCGCTTCATCTCATCACGTCCCTGCCGGGTGTTTTTTGAATGGCTCAATACCTGTAATACATCATTTTCTTCGATAACAGATGATGCCTGGTTCCATGATTCCAGCAGAGCCCCTCCTTCTGTATCTTTGCTGTGAACTTTTTTCTTCAATTCGTGAATATATGCCTCATTGGATACAGGTCCTGACTAATCCTTCAGACTGGCATCCGAATTTTCCGCATCGGTTTTTCCGGGTGTATCGGATTCTTCCGGAACGATATGATACTGCAGGCAATACATGCGGCGCAGAAAAAAAATCGTAGGCTGGTGACGGCCGTCAGGAATCGTTCCGCAGGCACGGTCAAAGGATTCCTTCAGGCTCTTCCCTTTCAGAAACAGGGGATAGAAGACAGAATAAAAGGGTACCTGTTTTTTTAGGATTTCATGATTTTTCATACCGATTAAAAAATCTCCTTTCCCCCGGCCCTGCTGCCACGGTTTCCTGCTGGTCATCCTGCTGGGGAAGCAGATCAGAACTACATGGTAAGGCAGTGCTTCCGCGCATTGGACCAACTGATGGATGTGTTTTTTCGCTATAACCCGTCCCTGCCTGTTTTGAATTATAAAATGCCCGGATTCATTACAGGGACCGCAGAAATGAATGATTTCCGCCGGATTCCGGCGGAGATCATCATCAATCATTTCAATCCGTTTCCCCGATACCATATGCGCCTCCGCCGTAGAAGCACACTGTTTTTTCAGCATGTCCAGCAGCTGCAGCGCTTCTGCATTCTCTGATTCATACTGTCCGGTCACCAGCGCTATATGGATTTTTCTTCGGCCGGATTCCTGTTTTTCGTCCACTGCCTTCTCTCCTCTCTGTGCTAAAGCTGCCCCGGACACACCGGTATATGGCTCTGTGCAGCCTATAACGGGATATATCCTGCGCTTTCATCAAAATCTATATAATATCTATATTCCGAGAATTTTTCACTCCTATACTCTTTGGCAATCAGGTGCTCTTTTGTCAGTCCTTTTTCCCGGAAATCCAGGGGTATGCAGAGCGCCTGGATCTCTTTGGCCGGGCATCCCGGTTCCTGTCCGGGCCTGATGGTAAACATATCATTTTCCCCTCTGTCTTCCCGGTCCATGATCCAGTTCATGAGATTCTGCGGATATCTGTTTAATTCTTTCCATGCCACACGATATCTGAAGCGTCTGCGTATTTTTTCTGACACTTCCCGGCTGGCGCAGTACAGCAGCGCCGTTTCAAAAAACATCAGCGCAGTTTCACGGTCTGCGGTCACTCCCTCTCCGTCAGGCGGAATCATACGCGTCATTTTGTCCCTCACCTGCCTGACGTCGATTTTCCAACGTCTCAGCGCCTCTGTATTGTCATCATGGCCTTCTTCCTCCGCAGGCAAAAAAAGATGACTTTCCGCCGGTTTCATCTGCAGATAGTCCTCCACTGTACGGGGGACGGATTCCCATTCTTCTGACGCCGTCTCCCACAGCTGTGCCGCCCGTTCTTTCTGAATATCTGAAAAATCAGTTTCTGTTTCTTCTTTTACGAAACGCTGTATATTCCGGCATTCCTCCCACAGGGCCAGCGTCATGGCGTCCCCATTGCGTATAGGTCTTTCCATCCATACATTGAGACAGATGTACAGTACATACAGATCTATCCATATTTGTTCTTCTTTTTCCAATTTTTGGGGATCTGCACGCTCTATGTCTTTCATCTGAACAGACTGTCCGCCCGCATCCGGTGAACGAAGCGGAAACTCCTGGATCTGATCTGCCCAATAATAGCCCGCCTCATCTTCCCTCTTATGCACGTCCGGCCGGCAGACGGCAACGCAGGCCGGCACTTTTCCCCAATATACAGAATCCCTGTCATCCACTATAAAATAATCATCATCCGCGTATTTTTCCCAAAAGTTCTGGAAATTAAATTGACTCTGATGATTGATACAGTCACAGAGACTGTGCCATGACTCGGACAGCAGGAAAAAAAGCGCTTCCCTCGCCCTTTTCTTTCCGGGGCCCTGGGTGTCCGCCGCCCACAGCAGCGCCGCCGCCTTTTCGCATTCCCATTCTTTGTAATCTCCCTGCCGGCGGAAAAAAATCTCATATTTTCTGCGCTGTTTTTCCGGCATATTTTTTCGGTATTGTCCCTGATGCTCCAACAAATCCAGCAAAAAATTATTTTCCCCATTCCTGACGATGGCCCGTGCCGCCAGAGGAATCAGATCGATAATCTCATAAAAATTCCCTTTATTGCATTCCATAACCGGCCTCCCGAATTGAAATACGGCATTTCCATCTTGCCTCACAGACAGTTTTGGGAACAGTATATAAGACCGCACACTGCCTGTTGTTGATCCTGATCCGGCAGACTGGTTTTTCCGTCCGGCAGACAGCCTGCAGATCGATGCATGGTTTTCCCCGCAGAATTTCTTAACTGATCAGCATAGACTGCTCTATGCCGCATTTTTTAAAATGCCGCGCAAACCGGGGCGTCTGATCCTGGATTTTTTTATGGGCCAGCACCGAAGCGCTGTAAAGGAACAGACAGAATTCCCCGTTGGATACGGAGGCTTCATCCCTTTCCCTCAGCCAGTCAGGGGCCCGGAGCTGCGGTTTAACATGGACAATTTTTTTCTCTTCTTTCTTCTTTTCCTCTGTTCCTTCCTTTTCTCCCTCTTTTTCCTCCGCATCAGTCACATGCACACGGAAGGAAGGGCCTTTCTGGGATTTGATGGCCTGTCGGACAAGGGACTCTACTTCTTTTTTTCTGCAGATCTTTGAATTTCCCTGATTGGAACCCCGTCCGCCTGTCTTTATCCCGTTTCAGTATGCAGAAAGCATCAAATCCCAGAGGATCCGTGGACGTTGTTACAAAATGATAGAGATCCGGCCAGCCCCTCTCAATAAGATTCTGCACTTCTTTTTCTGCTCTGCTTTGATTTTCTTTATCATACCCGGCCGCCATCAGCAGACGCACCGCTTTCCGGAAAGCATGGACAACCTCCAGTTTGGCTCCGCGACAGTAGCCTCCATATCGTTTTTCCCGCTCACGGAACTCTTCGAGCTGTCCGAACCAGTCCTGCCGGGACAGTGATTCCAGAGCAGCCTGGGTCCGGGTATCATTCGCCATGGACCGTGCAATAAACGGAATGACATCCAACTCTCCATTGAATTGTTTTTGATGCGCTTTTGACATCGTTTCTGCCTCCTGACTAATACACTAAAAAGATAAAATGCCGTGTGAACCGTAAGAGAAACATTCTCTGCCGATTATTTATATAATTCCCATTTTTGGTTATTTATTCCTATTATCAGGTGACATTAAATAATAGTTTCATTGGATACTATTCTAATAATTTTCGAATTATCTCCGGTAATGACTATATTTTCTCATATTATTTTTCTTCTGTGCTGAAAAGCTATGCATTTTACGCATTTATACTCACCTTATTTTAATCATATTTCTTCTCTTCCCTATTTCTTTATTAAACACTTTCGTCAGGTATTTCCTCAGGATCTGAATATATTGAAACACAGAACCGCTTTTTCAATGATGATGGACGCCATGCTGTATAAATCAATCATGTCATCTCTTTCCTGTTGCCGTCTGGAATGAAATTTGTTAATATTTAGTTATTTAAGGACGGAAAATACAGTGATGCAATATGTTTTTTATGAATTCAGGCCTGCTGTTTCTGATTCTGTAGGGGAGGAAATATGTTTTTATCTGTTCCTCTCTGATCTTCATGAAAGAGGTGCATGATGAATTTAACAAAGCAGGAAATTGAGGATGCCATCGCCAACGGCATCGCCCGGGGCATCCGTTCCGCTGTCTACCGCATTGTCACGATGTGGATTATCGCGGTTATTGCCATATTTGGTCTGGCCGCCGCCATCGGTTATATGGCCGCCACGCGCTGATCCGTCCGATTCCCATATACAAAAAACGCTCATCAACAGATGAGCGTTTTTTGTATATCATTACAATTGTCCCAGGATCAGTCCCAGCAAAGTCCCTGCCAGAAATTCACTGAAGCCTGAATCGCCGTTGTCATGATGCCAGCGGTACCAGTCATGCCATTTTTTTGCATGTTGTCTCTGCCATGCCGGATCTCCCTAGTGCTGCTCCCATTCTCTGTCATGGTCTCCCCATTCTTTTGCGTGGTTCCGCCATGTTTCTTCATGATGTTCCCACTGGGCTCCGGACTGGGGTCCTATATG
>DIDD01000127.1 GCA_002417965.1 Veillonellaceae bacterium UBA5809 | reverse complement strand
AAAGGCATGACAGAGAATGAACTGGCTCTGGCCGGCATTGATGCTCTGCAGTCATGGCTGAAGAAAATCGGGGCCCCCACGACACTGAAAGAGGTTGATATTCCGGCAGAAATGGCGGACCGTATTGCGCCGACGGTCAACCTGCTGGGAATTGGCTATGGAAAAGTCAGCACAGAAGATATCAGAAAAATAATTTTGTCCTGTAATGAAGAATAAAAAAGCAGCCTTTATAAAGAAAACCCCGTGCCATGAAAATGGCCGGGGTTTTTGTCTGTCCGCAGAGAGTTATAAATTCCGGTTATAAAATTTTTCCATCGGTTCGTGAATCTGTGAAGTGAAATGAATGGTATGGCGGCCGCTGAGGATTTCCAGGGCATAGGCGGCGGCTGTCACAGCCCCGGCCCTGAGCCCTTCCTCGGCGAGATCAAATCGGTCCGTATGATGGGGCGCGCCGCTGCCTACCTCAGGATCCATAATTCCCGTGAATGCCAGAATGCCCGGATAAAGCTGAAGCATCAGTGAAAATGTTTCTGAAGCCATCCATGGATCGGCACTGCAGAGAGCCTCCTCTCCCAACTGCTCTTTGACGGCTTTCCGGCCGATCATGACACAGTCATGGTTATTCCGGACTTCATAAATGGGATCGCGGTCACGGAGAAATTCACAGGTACATTCATTCAGTGCAGATACAGAAGAGACAATTTCCCTGAATTTGTCATGGAGAGGGATGCCTGATTTCTGGGTGTTCAGAGTGCGGCAGTTGCCGGAAAAAGTCAGCTCATCGGGCACAACGTTGAATTTCTGCCCGGCTGACACACATGTGATGGCAAATGTGACTACATCGGCGGGATCTGTATATTTCATACGCAGCTTCTGGCATTCATCGTAAATCCCCGCAAAGGCGTCAAGAGGATTCCTGGCCATGTCGGGACGGGAAGCATGGCCTCCCCGGCCCCGGAGACGGACAACAAAACCAAAGCCCCCGGCCATGGCAGGGCCGTCGATAATGCACATCTTTCCGGCGGGCACATCCCAGCGCACATGGGTTGCATAGACCGCATCAATTTTCAGGCCGCTTTTTTCCACCAGATAGGGAAGGAAAAAACGGATATTTCCGGTCAGCTCCTCGCCACGCTCAAACATGAGGACAACCTTACCGGAAAACTGATCTTTTAACTCATTGAGCACTTTGGCGGCGCAGAGGAGCATGGACATATGCCCGTCATGGCCGCAGGCGTGCATAACGCCCTTGACGGAAGAAACGGCGATTTTTTTCTTTGTCAGGTTCATCGGGTTTTCTTCAATGGGGAGCGCATCCAGATCAGACCGCAGGAGAACCGTTTTCCCGGGTTTTCCCGAATCAACGACGGCAAGAATTCCTGATTTCGGGATCTCCTGGTAAGGAATTCCCATATTTTCCAGTTGTTTTTCCACAAAGGCCATGGTTTCAAATTCATGATCGGATAATTCCGGATGCTCATGAAAATGACGGCGCCAGGCAACCATCTGGCCAAAGTTTTGGTTAATTAATTCTTTTAAGTCAATCATTGTACAGCCTCTTTTCCACAGGGCGGGAACTTTCCCGGATTTCGGAGTGTGTCCTGTATTCTGTCGTGCGCAGTATGGATATTCCAGTTACTTATGGTCTAACGTTATACCCCTCAGAGCCAGTTGGCAAGATTATATGCATAATAATGAATTATAAAAAAGAATTATTCATTTTGTCTGCAAATAAAAAAACGGCCTCTCTGAAGATGGCCTCTGTCAGTCAGCCTGATTGACGGAGATGCCATAAATAGAGGCCGTTTTTTTATTCAGTCATTGCGGAGAACCCGTTTTAAAATTTTCCCCGTCGGATTCTTGGGCAGGGCATCCATGGGTATGAAGCGGCGGGGGATTTTGTAGGCCGCCAGATTCTTCATAAGATAACGGCGGATTTTGTCTTCATTAAAATCAAAGCCGTCCTTCATCACGACATAGGCCCATATAGCCTGGCCGCGGAGGGGATCAGGATGGCCAATGACAGCGCATTCGCTGATTTCATTCATTTCATAGAGACAGCTTTCCACTTCGCCGGGATAAATATTTTCCCCGTTCATGATGATCAGGTCTTTGACACGGTCTACGATATAAATATAGTTTTCATCGTCCAGATAAGCCAGATCACCGGTCCGGAGCCATCCGCCGGCGGACAGTACATTTTCCGTTTCTTCCGGTTTGTGCCAGTATCCTTTCATGACATTCACGCCTTTGACATACAGCTCTCCCACGACGCCAGGCTCACATACTGTATGATCTTCAGAGAGGACTTTAACCTGAATTCCGGGAAGAGCNNACAGGCTGGGGAAGGCAGGCTCCGCCTGAAACGAAAAACCGGACGGAATTCATATTGGCCGGATCTCCCCGGCGGGCCAGAAGATGATACATGGGAGGAACCATAAATGCCACAGTGACATGATAACGGATAATGGCATTTACAATTTCCGTGGGACTCTTTGTCCGAAGGACGGTAATGGAACATCCTCTGGAAATCGGATTCATAATGCTGGTAGTCCACCCATAGCAGTGGAACATGGGAAGAATGCAGAGAATATTGTCCTCTTCCGTCTGAGGAAGAACGGCATTAAACTGGTCAGCATTGCCGGTGAGATTGCGGTGGGTCAGCATGGCGCCTTTCGGACTGCCTGTGGTTCCTGATGTATATACAAAAGAACATACATCATCTTCTGTGAGGTCATCGGGGAACGGAGAGGCTTCCGGATCGGACGCGGTGCGTGCCCGCTGGTCCAGCTGCTGTATGGACATGAGCTCTGCCGGCGACTCCAGGGGTACGTCGGCAATAAGCAGGCGGATGCCGGCATCAGACACGATGAAGGAAACTTCTTTTGAAACCAGATAGTTGTTGATAGGGACGATGACAGCGCCGAGGCTGACGACAGCCATATATACGTAGATAAACTCAGCTCTGTTGGCAGAATAAAGTCCTACACGGTCTCCCTTTTTGACACCCTTGGCAGCCAGAGTATTCCGGTACAGATGTACGGATTCACGCAGATCTCCATAGGTTGCATTGGCTTCACCCAGAAACAGAGGATGGGAAGGATCTGTGGATTGATAGATTTGATGGACAAACATGATGATTCACCGTCCTTATTAAAAAAA
>DIDD01000112.1:9081-15405 GCA_002417965.1 Veillonellaceae bacterium UBA5809 | reverse complement strand
TGATCAGGGCCCCTTCCTGGTAGAGTCCTGCAATGGCGATCACGTCAGGATGCACGCTCTGGATCTTCGTCAGCTGTGCGGAGAAATCGGTATCTTTATCTGCAAAGCTTTCTGTGGCCACTACGTCAATTCCCATATCTTTGAATGTCTGCTGGTAGATTTTATTCTCCGCCACCATCTGGTCATTGTTGTTGGAATAAAGAATTGCTGCCGTTTTGAATCCCAGCGCTTTCTGCGCTTTTTCCACGGTTACAGGAATTGCCAGTTTCCCGGGGATTGCGTTTCTGAAGATGTAATCCCCAATATCGGTAATGCCGGGAGCTGTGGTNNCAATGGGCCCGGCTGCGAACATCTCTCCCGAGGTCATTGGCCCTTCCACCGCCAGAACTTTGTCCTGTTCAATAGCCTTTTTCATGGCGTTAATGGCTTCTGTCTTGTTTAACTTTGTGTCATAAGTAACCAAATCAATTTTGATTTTGGTGTTGGGGTCCTTATTAATTTCTTCTACTGCCAGATCCACGCCTTCTTTCATGGCCTGTCCATAAGCAGCCCCCGGGCCTGTATAAGCTGTAATAAATCCAATTTTTGCCGACTGTCCCTGAGGCGCCTGTGAACTTTGCGTCTGGGTTCCGCCGCATCCAGCCAATCCTGCCACCATCATTACTGCCAATCCTGCAGCCGCACAATTTTTAAGCCAATGCTTTCTCATCTTGATCTTCCCTTTCTTTCTCATACACAAGCCAGTCATGACAAAAATCCATACATGCCAAAGGCGCCCCTGTATACGGAATATATTCCCCGTATACAGGGGCGCCTTTGCGCGGTACCACCCTGTTTTATCACTTTTGAAGCCTGTCTTAAATAATCTGGCATGACACCCGGAAAAAGAAAAGCCCCTATCTGCAGACTCTGCTGCAGATAGGGGCGTCTGTTCAACGCGGTACCACCCTATATTATACTTGGATCAGGCTTTCCTTAACGCGGATCTACGCTTTTCCCTACTGATTCAGAAAAAGTACTCGCAAGTGATATATTCAAGTCTCAGTCTGCCCCGGCTTTCACCACCCACCGGTTCTCTGCTGTCAGGAGCTGTGGCTTTTTTTAGTCTTGTTCATCGTATTGTATGAAATTCTGTCCGGCTGACGCCATTGATTACAATGATTATACCCCATTGAAACTTCTTGTCAAGTCTTCTTCCCCTGAAAATTAGAAAATTCACATCTCCCGAATGGCTGCTATGCTGACGAATACCAGACATATCCTTGTTCAATCTATGCAGTATTTACCGTGGTTTTACCAATTTTGCATTTATGGGATTCCGCCTTTATTTATTCTTTAGAGTACGATATAATAACATAAGCTTATATGAAAGGAGCGGTCTTCTTGAACCCCACCGGCTGTATATTAATCGTCAATCCTACCTCGGGCCGGGAAAAAGCCCTCCGTTATATTCCCCTCATGGAATCCGCCCTGAAAAAGCGGTATCTGTCTGTTACTCTTAAAATGACCGAGAAAGCAGGAGATGCCACTGCTTTTGCATCGGCCGCTTCCCGTTTGGGACAGGATATATTCTGTATGGGGGGCGACGGTACCATTAATGAAACTATTAACGGCATGGTTTCTGCCGGCAGCACTGCTACTTTCGGATTTGTCCCTTTAGGCACGGTCAATGATCTGGCACGGGCCCTGCATATTCCGCTTTCTCCGAAGGCAGCCATCCGCATGCTTCCTGATGCGGTACGCACAACCATTGATATAGGCCGCGTCAATGACCGTTTCTTTGTCAATATTGCCGCAGCAGGCCGGATTCCTGAAGCAGTAGGACAGGTATCCATCCGGGAAAAAACTCTCTGGGGACCTCTGGCCTATTTCATCAAGGGATTTCAGTCCCTCCGGGACCAAAGCCCCCATCATTTTCATGTTCTCATGGAGGATGGCCGTACATTCGATTTCACATCACCTCTCATGGCGGCCATGCTTACAGATTCAGCGGGCAGTTTCCGCAATCTTCTTCCATCATGTGAGTATAGAAAGCATCAAATCCGTCTGGTATTTCTAAAGAAGCTGGACTGGCTGGATCTTCTTTCCCAGGCCCCCGTCCTGATCAAGGGGGCTCCTGTCAGTTCCGATTTGATTCATGTACTGGAAATTCAAAAGGCAAAGGTCTCTCTCTCAGAAGGAGAACATCTTATGACCAACGTGGATGGTGATATGGGCCCGGAATTTCCCTTGGATATGGAACTGCTTCCCTGCCGTCTTTCCATTTTTGTCCCACGGGAAAAACACAGAGCCGAGGGGCCTCTTCATTTCCCTGAGTTCCTCCGTCATCTGACAGATCATATTATGCCCTGATAAAAAACCGCAGCCTGACATTTTTGTCAGCCTGCGGTTTTCCCGTCTGTTATTTTTTTTCAAAGTCCCGATACAGAAGACTCGGCTGTATTCCTTTGTTATTCTGGTATTTGCCCTCTGCATAGGAATCAGCCTCTCCAAGGACTGTATGATAGTAAATCTGGCAGATTTCCACACCCGCGTAAATCCGGATAGGCTGTACGCAGAACATCTCCAGTGTCCAGTATCCGCTGAATCCCACATCGCCGAACCCCGCTGTTACATGAATAAACAGCCCCAGACGTCCGATGGAGGAACGGCCTTCCAGCATGGGAACGAAGCATGTGGTCTCTGTATATTCCTGTGTTCTGCCCAGATAGAGGCGGTTTGGCTCCAGCAGATAGCCTTCTTCCGGAATGTGAATGAGATGACCTTCATTTCTTTTCTTCATATCCAGTTCATGATGTTCATAAATCATGAGTTCATCCGCCAGTGTCAGATTATAGCTGTTAGGGTTGACTCTTTCTTCATAAAAAGGACGGATAATAATTTCATGCCCCATATGACGGGCAATTTCTCTTCCTGATAAAATCAATTTTTATGCCTCCCGGTCATTTTTGATCAATTGTTTTCTATGTACTGCCATGGCCCGGTGATTAAAACGGACATGGGAAGATGTTCCCTCTTTCAGATGGAGCACAGTTTTGTCCTCTTTTGTCAGACAGGGGGAGAGAAGGAGTTTCCCCGCATCACTGAATGTAATCAGGTGTGCTGCAAACAGGGCGCCATGATTAGGACAGAAAAGAAGTCCCTTTTTAAGGGATCCCATGTGATAGGGTACGGGATAAAGGAGTGAAGGTCTTTCAAGGCCGCACACAGCACAGCAGGGAACAGAGGCAAACAGCCCCCGGGACATGGCGGTTCTGTTCTGCAAAAAACACCGGATGCGGTGCACGGTAGCGGCATGGGACAGGGAAAACAGGTTAGTCTGCGGTCCGGATGATGCTTCGTCCTCTGCCAGATACTGCAGAATGTCCGCACTGCCGAAAGCACCTCCCTGTTCCATCTCCTTCCATGCTGTTACAGCCTGCGGCTTCATGACCCACAGATCATAGTCACCGTCCACGCTGCAGCCGTTTACAACATACGTCCACGGAGGCCTGTTTTCTGTCTGATTCAGTTTTTCCATAATTTTCCGTCCTGCCCAGCCTACTGCCGCATTCAATGCTCTGTAGTCAGTTCCCATAATACCCGCTATGTTTTTAGCATGGTCAGCATGCCCCACAGCCCGGTAGAGAATGGAAAATATATGCATCATGATATCAGTCATTATACGGCGGTCCATATATAGCTTCATCCACTGTCCGGAACTGATTTCATCCCATATGATCTCTCTCCTTATCTGTCTCATACTGCACCATCCCGCTTTTTTTGTATTGTACCATATTCAGGCCGGCAGAACATCCTGTAATATTGCATAAAATTATTTTTGCCTTATTTTTTGCCTCATCAGGCCTGTTTTCTTTCTGGACTATCTTATTTTTCTTCATACCGATATATTATTTGCTTCTTTTGTCCGCGAAGTTTACGATATAGATGGGAATTGAATGTCGTATCCCTCCCAAAAAGGAAGGGCCCTGCATCACTATAGTGCAGGGCCCTTTCTGCATTTTCTTTCGATCCGGCCTGTATTTCCGCGCTGTATTCATAGAAATCAATGGGGAAATCCTGTATAATAACAATTGATCGTAACAAGATGAGGTGACATATGACTGATTTAGAGGAAATACAAAGAAGACGGACTTTTGCTATTATTTCCCATCCTGATGCAGGAAAGACCACGCTGACAGAAAAGCTTCTGCTGTACGGCGGCGCTATTCATCTGGCCGGTTCTGTCAAGGCCAGAAAAACAGCGCGGTATGCCGTGTCAGACTGGATGGAAATTGAAAAGCAGCGCGGCATTTCTGTAACAAGTTCGGTTCTTCAGTTTGATTACGGAGGCTGCCGTGTAAATATTCTGGATACCCCCGGGCATGCAGATTTTTCTGAGGATACCTACCGCACACTGATGGCTGTGGACAGTGCAGTCATGGTTATCGATGTGGCCAAGGGCGTTGAGGCGCAGACCAAGAAGCTTTTTAAGGTCTGCAGCGACAGGGGTATTCCTATTTTTACTTTTGTCAATAAAATTGATCATTTCGGCAAGAATCCTTTTGACCTGATGGCCGATATAGAGGATGTGCTGGGAATTCGTTCCTGTCCTATGAACTGGCCGATCGGCCTGAATGGAAATTATACGGGGATTTATGACCGGGAAACAGAAACCGCCCATCTCTTTACAAGAGATACGGCCCATGGAGCCAAAAAGCTGGATGTTGTTTCAGGTTCTCTTTCCGACCCCGCCATCATATCCCGTCTGGATCCTGAAGTATTGGCGGGCTTAAAGGATGATCTGGCTCTTCTGGACGAAGCCGGTGATCCTTTTGATGCAGAAAAAGCTGCCCACGGCCAGCTGACTCCCATGTTCTTTGGAAGTGCCATGACAAATTTCGGCGTACAGCCTTTCCTGGAAAAGTTTCTTCAGCTTGCGCCTCCTCCGCAGGGCAGAACAGTTCTGGAAGGACAGGTCCTGCCTGAGGATCCTTCATTTTCAGCTTTTGTTTTTAAAATTCAGGCCAATATGGATCCGAAACATCATGACCGTGTCGCATTTATGCGGATCTGTTCAGGGATTTTTGAAAAGGGAATTTCTGTCCTTCACCGTCAGACCGGACGCATGATGCGGCTCAGTCAGCCCCAGCAGTTCCTGGCTACAGAACGGACTGTTGTGGAAAAGGCTTACCCCGGTGATATTATCGGTGTCTTTGATACCGGGGAGCTTGGCGTAGGCGATACGGTATGTAAAAAAAAGTTCCCGGTTACTTGTGTCCATTTCCCTGTAGGTCCGAACAGAATGTTTGCCCGGCTTTCTCCCATGAGCAGCATGAAACGGAAGCAGTTTCTCAGAGGTGTGGGACAACTGGCACAGGAAGGCGCTATTCAGGTGTATACACTGCCTTATGTAATGGAGTCTTTCATTGTGGGCGCTGTGGGACAGCTGCAGTTTGAAGTGCTGAAATACCGTCTGGAAAATGAATACGGCGTTGATGTCCGGATGGAACCGCTGCCTTATACGGCAGCCCGTTGGGCCCGGGGCAATCCGTCTCCTGATTCCATAACAGGAACAGATAATGCCATGATTGTATATGACCGGAAGGAGCATCCTGTTTATCTGCTGCCTAATGAATGGCAGGCTGACTGGCTGGCAAAGAGGAATCCTGCGGTTTCTTTTCTTCTGTCGCCGCCCCAGGAAACAGGAGTCTCTGATCAATGAAACAGGTTCGCAGAAAAAAAAGCATTGCATATATAGGTATTCTGGCCGCTTTGGGCATGATTCTTTCTTATTTGGAGATACCGGTGCCTTTGATGCCGCCCTTTATGAAACTCGATATCAGTGAAGTTCCTTCCGTCATAGGCCTGATGGCTTTCGGCCTGCCTTCTTCCATATTAATCAGCGCTGTTAAAAATCTCATTCATCTGACTATATCGGAAAGTCTCGGAATCGGAGAAATATGTAATTTTCTGGTAGCCCTGTCTTATCTGTTAGGCTGGCATCTGATGTCCCTCACCGGATATCGAAGGTTTTCCTATGTGTGTGCGGCAGTTTCCATGACAGCTACGGCCGTTATTTTAAATATAGCGGTCCTCCTTCCTCTTTATGAAACCGCTTTTCATATCAGTGAAGAACAGATTCTGGCTCTTACACGGGCAGGAGGTCTTCCTGTATCCAACATTTATGATTATATTCTTTTTGTGATAGTCCCCTTTAATATTTTAAAGGGTGCCGTCATCGGTATTACTTCATCTCTCCTCTGGAAACATGGATCATCCGGTTTTGCCGGACGGAGCTGATGCTGTATTTTTTTATCAGGACATGCCGTTCAGGCTTTCACA
>DIDD01000112.1:7676-9006 GCA_002417965.1 Veillonellaceae bacterium UBA5809 | reverse complement strand
ATCCGGGATGCCGTCAGTTATTTCCCTCATCACGTCGATGTCTATGACGGTTCTATGGAGGACATGAAGGATGCCGATATTTTGATTAATGCATCCGGCCGTACCCGGAAACCAAACCAGACACGCCTGGACATGCTCGATGAATCAGTGGCTGTCTGTAAAGATCTGGTTCCCCGCATCGCTGCTTCCGGATTCAACGGGATCATCATTTCCATTTCTAACCCCTGCGATATCATTGCCGCTTATCTTCAAAACCGCCTCAGCTGGCCGGCGCAGAAAATCATCGGATCCGGGACAGCTCTTGATTCTGCCCGCCTCCAGATGCAGCTCTCCGAACAGCTCCATATTTCCCGCCGGTCTCTGACTGCTTATCTGCTGGGCGAACACGGCGACAGCAGCATGATTCCCTGGAGCCATGTCACAGCAGCCGGAAAGCCGGTTCTTGAACTGGTCCGGGAAAATCCCGGAGTGTATCAGATGGATCCTCCCGATGTCATCCTGGAAAAGGTACACAGGGGCGGTTATATCGAAAATGCAGGAAAAGGATGCACAGAATTCGGCGTAGCCTCTTCCACCTGTGAAATTGTCCGTGCAATTCTGCACAATGAGCATAAAATTCTTCCCTGTTCCGTTAAACTGGAAAATCTTTACGGAGTCCGCTCCGATTTTGCTTCCGTTCCTGTCCGTCTGGGCGCCTGCGGCGTAGAGGATGTTCTGGAAATTCATCTGACGGATACAGAGCATGAGTCTTTCATGAATTCAATGAGGGTTCTTCATGAGCATTTTGAGAAAGCTTTGACATTATAATGATCAAGACCAGAAAAATCGGAATTATGGGAGCCGGCCATGTAGGATCCCATGCAGCCCTGCTGCTGGCTGTCCGGGGAATCGCTGATGAAATCGTTTTTTATGACATCAAACAGGAAAAAGCGGCCGCTGAAGCCATGGATATACGGGATGCCGTCAGTTATTTTCCCCATCACGTCGATGTCTATGACGGCTCTATGGAGGACATGAAGGATGCCGATATTTTGATCAATGCTGCAGGTAAAAGGGCTTTCCCCTGGCAGACAAGGCTTGATCTCCTTGAAGAATCTGTACGCACCTGCCAGGATCTGGTTCCCCGTATCGCTGCTTCCGGGTTTGACGGAATCATCATTTCTATTTCTAATCCCTGCGATATCATTGCCGCTTATCTTCAGAACCGCCTCGGCTGGCCGGCGCAGAAAATCATCGGATCCGGGACAGCTCTTGATTCTGCCCGCCTCCAGATGCAGCTTTCCGGGCAGCTCCATATTTCCCGCCGGTCTCTGACTGCTTATCTGCTGGG
>DIDD01000112.1:0-7535 GCA_002417965.1 Veillonellaceae bacterium UBA5809 | reverse complement strand
TCCGGGAAAATCCGGAAGTATATCAGATGGATCCTCCCGATGTCATTCTGGAAAAGGTTCACCAGGGAGGATATACTGAAAATGCAGATAAAGGATGCACAGAGTTTGGAGTCGCTTCTGCCGTGTGTGAAATTATCTGTGCAATTCTGCACGATGAGCATAAGATTCTCCCCTGCTCCGTTAAACTGGACCGCCATTACGGGGGCCCCTCCTGTTTCGCTTCTGTTCCTGCCCGCCTGGGAGCCTGCGGCATAGAAGACATTCCTGAAATATCTCTGACAAAATCCGAATCTGTTTCTTTTCAGAAATCCATTCAAGTGATTCTCAAGCATTTTCAATGGGCGCTTTCTCTATAAAAAGTGATTATTTTTCTGTAATTGTTTTTTTTCTGTACAAAACTTCGTTTTCTCCTTATAATAACAGTAGGGGACAGTACGGAGAATCTGCGATGGATTCTATTAAGAAGGAGGATGTATTATGAATAAAAAAGTTCTTGCCGCTGTAACGGCCGGTGCTCTCTTCGGCGCTGCAGGCATGGCACAGGCTGCTCCTGTGACCTATGTTCCGGCGCTGCACGGAAATATCGGATACAGTTATAATAATGCCGCTGACGGGATTCATAATGTGTATGCGGAATATTCACCTATTAACAAGGTTGTGGTTGGTGCTGAATACAGAGATTGGATCAACAGAGGACATGAAACTGATGTATATGCAAAATACCGCATTACACCCCAGATTTATGTAGGACTGGGCAACCGGAATTATTATGACCGTGATGCAAAAATTTACGGGCTGGTTGAAGGCATGACCAATGTGGCTTACCGTCTGGATGCATATGCCAGCTTGAAATTCAGCAGTGAAGAAAGAGAATACAAGGTAGGTGCCCTGTATGATCTGATGCCTGCTATTGATCTGGATGTAAATTATACGTATTATGACCGTGATGATTCTCATAATCAGGACGGCGTAGGCGTAGGCTTAAATTACCGTTTCTGATCAGGCTGCAGGATGGTTAAAAAGAGGCATCTTCCTGAATGAGGAAGATGCCTCTTTTCTGTTAATTTATCAATCCTAATAAGAAAAATCCATTTCAAGAGATGAGTACAGGAATAAACCGGCTCATCTTTTTTATGTCTGTTTTTTCCGTCTGGATTCCTGTAGCAGTCTATTCATTCCAGAAAAAACGGCGGTCTGCGGTTTTATGTTCATTGACCGCAAAATTGAACCGCATTTCATCCCATGCCACAATCATTTCACTGCCCAGAATAATCACCACCGCTGACAAATGGAACCAGATGAAAAGGACCATCAAACCTACCAGAGATCCATAAGTGACCCCCATGTTGGATATATTCAGCATATAGTACCCATATCCCGCCGTCAGAATCATCCAAAGAACCGTCACCGTAAAAGCCGACAACAAGGTCTGTACCCATGAGGTTCTTCCCTGATGGGGAAGAAATTTCGGTGCATACCTGTAAAAAACCGCCAGTGTAATCACAGTATTGGTAAAAGGGATTACATATTTCAAAAGCGTCCATGTCCCCAAAAATACCGGAGGCAGGGCAAAGTAATAATTCAATGCATACACAACAGCATTGGCAAACACCACCATGCCCAGTGATAATGCCATGGTAAATGCCAACAGCATGGTAAAGAGAAGAGATTTGCATTTTACCCAGATCCATGTCTGAATATTACGATCTGTGGAAAAAGCTTTGTCAGCAGCCCGTATCAGCACATCAACTCCCTGCGATGCAGACCATAATGCCACAATCAGCCCCATCACAAGAAGTGCAGAACTGCGCCCTTCAATAATCCGGTAGACATTTGTCTCCATAGCACTTGCCAGATCCTTGGGCAGATACTGCAGAAGATGCAGTATCTGGGGCACCTGGGGCGCTGCAAAGAAAAGGACACTGTTAATAAGAAATATGAGAAACGGAATCAGTCCCAGTATGAGGTAATATGTGGTTTCTGCCGCCATAGCCCCCACATCATCCTGAAGAAACCGTTCCCCCACTCTTCTAATGTAAAAGAAAATTCTTCTCCTTACCCGTTTTTTATCCATGATACGCTCCGGAAGAGACAGTATAAAGAGAACTGCTCTTCTCTTTATGACTCATAAAATCAGGATTTTTTCTTGGCATTTTTGTAGCGGGACTGACGGCTGATCACCATTTTCCGCATACGGATGCTCTTCGGCGTCACTTCAACCAGTTCGTCATCATTAATCCATTCCAAAGCTGATTCCAGCGTAAACAGACGGCACGGAGGAAGACGTATGGCATCATCCGATGAAGATGCACGGGTATTGGTCAGATGTTTTTTCTTGCATGGATTGACATCCATATCATTCTCGCGGCTGTTTTCTCCGATAATCATGCCTTCATAAACTTCTACTCCCGGTCCCACGAACAGTTCGCCTCTTTCAAGAACACTGTTCAGTCCGTAGGCTGTCGTAATGCCCGGTTCAAAGGCCACTAAGGATCCCCGTGTACGTCCCGGGATTTCGCCCTTATAAGGTGTATATCCCTGGAATACATGATACATGATGCCCGTTCCTTTTGTCGTGGTCAGAAGCTCATTTCTGAATCCCAGCAGTCCGCGGGCCGGAACAGAAAATTCCATTTTCATATATCCTGCCAGTTCATCCATGGAAATCATTTCTGCACGGCGCGGTCCCAGACCTTCCATAACAGCTCCCATATATTCCTGAGGAACTTCTACGGTCAGTCTTTCCATAGGTTCGCATTTTTCTCCATGGATGGTCTTATAAATAACCTGGGGTTTGGAAACTTCAAGTTCAAATCCCTCTCTGCGCATCATTTCAATAAGAACCGACAGATGAAGCTCGCCTCTTCCTGATACAAGGAAAGAATCTGCTCCATCCATATTCTCCACACGGAGAGCCACATTGGTTTCCACTTCTTTCAAAAGACGTGCACGGAGATGCCGGCTGGTAACAAAGTCGCCTTCCCGTCCTGCAAAGGGACTTTTATTAACGTGAAATACCATGGACAGTGTGGGTTCATCGATCTTAATGGATGGCAGCGCCTCCGGATGCTCCGGATCTGTCACTGTTTCCCCGATATTGATATTTTTAAACCCTGCCAGTGCGATAATATCACCGAACTTGGCATCATTGGTTTCAACACGTTTCATTCCCTGCCATGTGAAGAGTTTCCCAATGCGGTCAATTCGGAAGTCTTCCCCATCCATAATGCCTACCTGCTGCCCGCTCCGCACAAAACCGCGGACAATTCTTCCAATGGCAATTTTACCGAGATAGTCATCATGATCCAGAGTGGTCACCATGATCTGAAGGGGTGCTTCTGCATCTCCTTCAGGCGCCGGGCAGCTTTTCAAAATGGTTTCAAAAAGCGGCGTCAAATCATGACTGTCATCATTCATATGATATTTAGCAATACCTGCCCGGGCAGATGTATATATCAACGGGAAGTCCAATTGTTCATCCGATGCATTCAATTCCACAAACAGATCCAGGATTTCGCCCTCAACTTCAGAGATTCTCTCATCCGGACGGTCTATTTTGTTGATTACCACAATGGGCTTCAGGTTCTGTTCCAAGGCTTTGCGCAGTACATATTTAGTCTGCGGCATAGGTCCCTCATGGGCATCCACCAGCAGCAGCACACCGTCTACCATATTTAAAATACGTTCTACTTCACCGCTGAAATCAGCATGCCCTGGTGTGTCAACAATATTGATTTTGACTCCATCATGCATAATGGACGTATTTTTGGCCAGTATGGTGATTCCTCTTTCTCTTTCAATAGGGTTGGAATCCATAACCCTTTCTTCTACCTTCTGATTTTCACGAAATATATGACTCTGCTTCAGCATCGCATCAACCAGTGTTGTTTTGCCATGGTCGACATGTGCAATAATGGCTATATTCCGAATGTCTTCTCTGATCATTCTTTTCCCCCTGCTTTATTGGATAGTAAACAAACAAATGCATTATTTATTATAGCATAAACCGCCGCTATTGTCTGCTATTCTCTCTTTTCCGTAAAAAAACGGCTTTTCCATGATATTTCAAAGAGGAAGTTTTATCAGAAATAGATGCTTTCCAAACTTTTTCCAACGGATTTATATACTAAATGCAATAAACCAAACAACACCCTGCCGGTAAGATATAAATTTGTAATTTTCCCTCTTCTGTTTTTTTTATCTCTTTTCGGAATCATTATGCATCTAAAAATTTCTGCATGTTATAATATTCATAGATATTGGATTAGTAGAGGAAAAGAAAGCGAGTGATTGTGATGAAGAAAAAATTATTGGTACTGGCAGCCATAGCTGCATTGGGTACCGCCGGATCGGCGTGGGCCGCTCCGCAGACCACATTTGAAGAAGGGCAGACCCAGATTGATCTGGCTGCCAGCAATGTCAAAGCTTCCACCAACCGGGGATCCACTGATGATAAGTGGAACTTCAACGGCGGACTCACCTACGGGCTGAGCGACCGTTGGGGCGTGCAGTACAATTATTATGGGCTGAAGACAAAATCACCGTCTCTGGACAGCAATTCCCAGGAAGTCAATGCCATTTATTCTCTGGATCAGAATCTGGCCGTTTATGCCGGCTGGAACCGGATTCATAACTCCCTGGATGGCAATTATTTTGGATCCAAAACGAATAATGTCGCTCAGATCGGTGTTATTGCCAAGGCAAATCTGACTGACAAGCTCGATGTATACGGCAAGGCTGCCCTCGGCACCCAGAAGACTTCTCTGTGGGAAGCCGGACTGGGATACAGCATCACACAGGATTTGGACGTAAATGCAGGTTACCGTTATCTCAATACCAAGCTGACCAACAATGACAATATTTCTTATAAGGGATTTATTGCAGGCGTATCTTACCGGTTCGGCGGAAGCACAGAAAGCCGTTCTTATGAACCGGCTCCGGCTCCCACACCAGCCCCTGTTTATGAGGCGGCCCCGGCTCCGGCTGCAGAAACTCATGAATATAAGGATTATTATGTAAACAGCATTCATTTTGATACAGATGTGGATACCCCGAAGGCGTCTGAACAGGCCAATCTTGACCAGTTCGTGAGCACTGCCAAGGACAATCCGAATAATACGTTCAAGCTGGTAGGGAATACTGATTCACAGGGCAACAGTGCCTATAATCAGGATCTGTCACAGCGCCGTGTTAATAATGTCAAAAATTATGCTGTGAATCACGGTGTCTCTGCTTCTCAGTTAGTGACTGCATTCCGCGGTGAAAATGATCCGGCTTCCACCAATAATACCGAAGAAGGCCGTGCCGACAACCGCCGTGTCGATGTATATATTGTAAAATAAGCTATTCAAAATCATTCACTTTTGAAAACTTTAAGGAGCAGCAAAAAACAGGGTTTATCCCTGTTTTTTGCTGCTCCTTTTATGATAAGAAATAAATCCACAGCACAGCTGCCGGATAAAGCACTGCCATAAAAAAAGCATTGATCTTTGTAAAATTCCATAAATACCGGATCCGCTGCGCTCCTGAAAGAGATGCATAAAACCGGAACGAAATGAGGCTTGCCATGGAAGCAATGATTGTTCCCAGCCCGCCTATATTGGTCCCGGCTACCAGCGCCGCACTCTTTTCCGTATAGGCTGACAGAAGGACTGCTGCCGGCACATTGCTAACCACTTGGCTGATCAGTATGGCTGTACCTAATTCCGATCCATGAAGAAGCTGTGCCGCCCATTCTCTGAAGCCCGGTATTTTTTCCATATTTCCCACGGCGGAAAAAAGAAGCAGGAACAGCAGGAGAAGTTTATAATCGGTTTCTTTAAAAAGACAGATATTGATTATACATACAGCTGCCAGACAAACCGGAAAAAAGAACGCGGCAGGAATGATTCTGAATACAGAGGCCATGGCTCCTGCCAGGAGAAGCAGCCAGACAAAATTCTGCCCTGTCAGAAATGGTCTCGATTCCAAGACCGGCTGGCTCCGTACCGGGTCATTATGAATCCAGTATAAAGAAATCATGGTCAAAATACCTCCCAGGACTGTCAGAGGCAGTGTTATCTCAAAAAAAGAAGACGGATTCAAAGCATATCTGTTATACAGGAATAAATTCTGCGGGTTGCCAAAGGGTGTCGCCATACTTCCCAGATTAGCCGCCGCTGTCTCTAAAATCAGGATCTGCATCATCGCCCGGGCATTCCCATACCGGAAACATACTGATATAGTTTCCGGCACTATCATAAGAAGGGCCGCATCATTTGTCACTGCCATGGAGAGAAAAAAGCAGGCATTTACAAAGAAAAACGCAACCTCCCTCATACGGGTGCATCGGCTCAGAAAGAATGCGCAGAAAACCGAAAAAATACCGTTCCTCCGCAGCCCCGACAGAATCAGCATCAGGGAAAGGAGCTGCATGAGTACTGTCCATTCTATGGAGTCCCATAGGGATGCCTGTCTGCCCGCTGCGGCATAGGCCATGCAGGCAAACAGTAACGCTGCCAGCAGATCAGCCTGCTGCATAATATGGGAAAATTTCAGTTGGTTCATAAATTTCTTTTACCTGTCATTGAACCAGACGGGTAATATCCTCTCCGAAATAGGTTTGTTCAAGTTTCCGGTAGGTACCGTCACTCATCATCTGCGACAAAGCCCGGTCATAATCACGGACCAGATCCTGTCTTTTTTTATAGAACATCGGGTATGTGGGAATGGCCCGGTAACGGACAAATGACAGTCTGTCGGCAAAGGGATGATAAGGCCCCTTTTCCGAGGTAACATTTTCCTGAAATAGTTTTTCAAGGTCAAAATATCCGTCATATCTTCCCTCGAGAATCCATGTGTAGGCATCATTTGACTGAAATGTATCCGCCGCATTCAGTTGGATCTGCTCTTCAGGGTGGTTCTTATTAAAATCTGAAATGACTGTATACTGGGCACTCTGGGGTGAAATGGGAACCAGCCGCCCTCCTGTTTTTCCAAAGTCTTCAAGGCTGTGAATTTTCCCGCTGTCTTCTGTACGGAAAACCAGTCCCACCACTGAAGCCGCTGAGTAATGCTCCGGAAACAGGAATTTCTTTTCTCTTTCCGGCGTTTTCCATATTCCTTTAATTCCAATATCATATTTTCCTGCCTCGAGACCGACTAAAAGATCTTCGTCTGAGGTGGGAATCATCTGTATGTCCCATGAAGGATTTCTTTTGGCTACTTCTTTTATCACAGCGACTTCCATGCCGTCAGCTTTTCCCTGGCTGTTTTGGTAGTCATAGGGAACATAATATGTCACATAAGCCACTTTCACTTTCTGTGAACCGTCCCCCGCCGGTTCGGATGCTGCCTGCTGTGTTTTTCCGCATCCGGCAGTTACCGCCAAAAGAGCGCCCACCAGAGCCAAAAGCATGATCTTTCCCTTCTGTTTTATCATTCCGTTTCCCTTCTTCCTGTTCTTCCCGCTGTATATGGATTTACTGTCTGTGCTTCAGTCCGTTTAAAAGTTCCTGCGCTTCTTTTCTGGCTGTTTCTTCACCTTCTGGATCTTC
>DIDD01000090.1:890-3923 GCA_002417965.1 Veillonellaceae bacterium UBA5809 | reverse complement strand
ATCTTATTTCCACTGATTATACCATTTTCTGTACAGCAAAAGCAATCTTATTTTCAGTTTTATCTCATAGAAAATCCGTATTCCATGATTCTCCGGTTATGAGATTCTAATAGGAAAAGGGATGATTTTCCTGCAGCTCCCCCCTCCAGCCCATCCATGCCGCCGCTGTGCCGGCCGCAATGCAGACCGCCGCCGAAGCCGGTGTCTGGAGCAGGGCGGCCGCCAGACCCGCCGATAAAGAAACGGCGGCGCCGAGTATGTACATGCGTCCCCCCTGCAGAGAAGAAAAGCCGCCGTTCTGACGCAGGAGAAACGTACTCCTGACCGCCATATACAGGGCCAGAATATGGTAAAATACCTCCGGGCCGGACAACATCAGATACCGGTGAATCCCCGCCGCTGATGCATCATACCAGAAATAAAGCCCAAAAAGCATATCGGCTCCCACAGTCCCCCAGGCCAGCCGGTCCCAATGAATGGAATGAGCCAGCATAAGCCGGAAAAAGCCATAAAGAGCGCCGATGATGAGCAGATGCCCCACCGTCTCTTCCGCCACGGCATGGCCGTTTACAGGCTGCATCCATTCATAAACCGCCCACAGACAGACGGATACGTAAGCTGCGCCAAAAAGTCCTTTTTCATAAGGATGTGTCATCGATTCCCTCCATGCATGATATTTACGTCATGATCTATGCCTTTATTATATCCGATTTTCCTCTCTGTTCCTACTGGCAAACCGCAAAAAAATAATGGATCATCTCACTTTTTCTTCAAAAATAAGAAACACTTATTGACAATGATTATCATATTCGTTATAATACAGAGGACCTGATGGGAACCAGGTCACCAGTTACATTCATTTTTCTCACAACGTTTCAACCATGATAAAGCAGCCGTCCCTCCGGGATCGGCTGCTTTATCATATCCATAAAAGTCATATAAAAAGAACTCTCCCGGCGCGGTTACCGTGGGACCGGCCGGGAGAATTCTTTCAATGGTAAGTCAGGGTCGCATAACCCTGTACTGATTATATCATATGTTTATACTGCACCATAGAATTTTTTTATGATAAAATTCCCTTTTTCAGTTCTTCCTGTTTCCGTCTTCATTTCCGTCCTGCCCCGGTTCCTCCACGGAAATCTTTTCTCCGGTTTTTTCCGCCGGCGCTTCTGCCGTTTCATCTTTTTTGCCGGTTTTTGTTCTCCAAAAACTTTTCACCACATAAGCGGCTGCAAAGATCATGGCCGCATACATCACCATATCATCCATAGACTGGCCTCCCCCTTCTTTATCTCTTCACGCTGAGGCTCCTGTATCATCCCCTCAGAAAAGGAATCAGCGCATCAAAGAAACTGCGGTATCCCACTGCCCCCCAAATCTGATGAATCAGAAAAACCAGCACCGCCAGCACAACAAACAGCCAGAGCACAGCCGATCCCGATTTCTTCCGGCTGTTTCCTTTCTGCCCTTCCTCTGTCCGGTCAGGCTCCACCGTGTCTTCCCAGAGCTTCAGGGCCTGGGACTGCCTCCGTTCCGCTACGGCCAGTGAAAGATCCTTCAGGCCGTTCCAGTCCCGCCGGAACTCATCGGCCTTCTCCAAAACCGGCGCCATGGCCGGATCTCTTTCAAGATCCTTCCGCACATCCTGTTCATTTTCCAGCATTTTCAGAGCCAGCCACCGGGCCGGGCCGCGGTAACGGGGCACGCTCTGCTGTATCATCGCCTCCAGCGACTGGATCATGGGTTCTATATCCGCCCCGTAATCAATAACACGTTCATGGACTCCGCCGTGATCAGCCGTGCGGCACAGCAGTGAAAACAGGGTTTCCGCCTGCTCCGGTCCTCCTTTGTCATCCTGGATGACCAGATGGCCCATGCGCCAGTGGAGACGTTCCGCATCCACTCTGACACGGCTGTCCCGGTCACGGCGGTGAAGCACCATCAGGACGGGAACCCCCAGCTCCGCCGCCTGCACCGCCAGATACAGCCCCTGCTTCATCTGGTCTCCTCCGGCCACACAGAGCGCCGCATCCGGTTTCTCATTGAGCAGTGTGTCCCGTACAGACTGGCCATTTCTGAAACGTCCCGACAGGCTGAAGCTGTCCGGAAGATTCAAAAGACGGATATCCCTCCCTTGAAAACGGCAGGCTGCCTGCATTCTTGCCTTCCCGGCCTGACTCTCTCTGTCCTCTTCCTCTCCGAAACGGATCAGATTGTCAAAAACAGCCTGTTTCCCTGACTGGGGAATCCCTATCACCACGGCCCGTACTGTCTTTTCTCCCTGAATTTCTTTTTGTGCGTTCATATCCCGTCCCCCGTTCTGACTTCCGGAATTCTGGATTTTCCTGCTTCTGCACAGACTCTCTCTATTCCTAAGAGTACCAACAAAAAAGGAACCCTGTCAACCTGCCGTTGTCTGTCTCCGGAGCCTTCATGCTCCCTGACATTCTCCGGCAGGCTGCCGGTTCCTGCTTTCTCATACATCAATATGCGGTCCGCCCGCTTAGGCCTTCCATCCTGATTTCTCCAGAGCCAGCACAATCGGTGTAATAATCACGCCGGAAATGACCGCCTCGGGAATACCGTTGACTACAGTAATTCCGATTAAAATATTCAATACATTTTTCAGGGGAATTCCATGGGCTTCCGCATAAGGAGCCCCCACCAGAGCCAAAAACGTCCCCAGGAAAAGAACTGTGTGGCACAGTGTCACCGCCACGGCGGCGGACAGAGCCTTCATCCATCTTTTCAGGGGCAGACGGCGGTAGAGCCACCATGCAAGAAATCCGATGCACACGCGGGGCACAATGCAGATCAGCGCATCATAGACAATGTTGTACTGGACGGCGAACTGCATGAGCAGGCTTGGCGCCCGCAGTGTCTGAATAAAAGAAAACATGCCGAACATAAACCCTACCACGGCGCCGACCCGGGGCCCTGATGTCATCCCTCCGATAATCGTCGGAATGTGAAGAATGGTGGCATTCATAAAAATGAGAGGAATAAATCCATACCCTGTCATCCCCAGAAAAA
>DIDD01000090.1:0-751 GCA_002417965.1 Veillonellaceae bacterium UBA5809 | reverse complement strand
GGATATAAGCCGATCCGTCAGACGTACGCCATAGGCCGTCCTGCTCTCAGAATAGATGCAGGCATAGGCACAGTCCTCCGCCTGACACTTGTATTATACACGCCGCTTTTTCAGTGTCAACCATTTTTATGCTTTTCCTAATCATCTGTTTTTATACCTCTATATAAAGAATACCTGCCTCTGTTTTTTATCTCCGGGAACAGTTTTCCCGGTTTTCTTCCGGGCCTCTTTCCCCCACAGATGAAAATATCCGGCCTGTCACCAGCCGGGATGCCCGCAGGGCCCCCGCGGCCAGCCACAGATCCGACAGAATGGGAATCACGGATAAATAAGCAGGATCAGCATAAGTCCGCCATGTCCCGTCACCGGGAATGCGGAGAGAAACCACGAGAGGCACATACGCCAGAATCAGCCAGAAGAGAGCCGTAAAAACCGCTTCAAGGGCACGCCGCCACCCTGACCCCCGCCCCACGCCATACAGATACAAAGGAATGGAGGCCATGGCCAGCACCATCTTGACTTCCAGGGCCGCCGTCATCCACCGGGATATAAAAAACGGAGCGGCATCCATACTTCCGAAAAAGTACATCTCTGCCGACACAAAAGGCACCAGAAGGAACAGAGGCGCCATGCCGGTAAAAAAAGCAAGAACCGCCGTGTCCGTCACAAAAGGAGAATACCGTTTCCGTACGGCCTGCCACAGATGCACCGTCAGATAATCAGCAGCAATAAGAAGCACTGTGACAGCGGC
>DIDD01000102.1 GCA_002417965.1 Veillonellaceae bacterium UBA5809 | reverse complement strand
AAGGATTTTTCTCCAGTCAGAGAATCATAAACTGAACCCGCGAAAAAAGGGGGACAGACTGAAAAGCCGGTCCCCCTTTTGGCGCGGGTTCAGTCACGGATAGATGCAAGAGATAATCTTTTCCGCAGAAGACCGTACAGAATCCATCCGGCGAGAGTTAAAACGCCTCCCCAGGCCAAAGCTTCAGGGCCTGTTGTATAAAGCGCATAGATATTATAAAGAATAGCAGCTGCTGCAATCCATGAAGTGAACCTGATCTGGCGGACTGATACACCGGAAGACCGGAGTATGGCGCCTATGGAGGCCATGGAAAGCAGATAAGGGACTATATTGGTCACAACTGCAAGGTCAACCAGAATATTGAACTGGGCCGTAAGTGTCGGACTTATAGTCATCATGGCAAGCACAGTCTGGAACCCGGTGATAACCAGAAGTCCTGCTAAAGGCACATCGTCAGCAGTTACTTTTTTAAATAAACGGGGGAAATAGCCTTCCCGTGCAGAGCTGCAGAAGACACGCGCAATTGTGAACTGCCAGCCAAGGAGAGAACCGAAACAGGCCATGACCATGAGGGCAATGACAATTTTTCCGGCGGTTCCTCCGAGCATAACGGAAAAAGCGAGGCCAAAAGGAGCTGTGGAAGCAGCCAGTTCTTCATTGGGAACAATGCCGGCAATCATGCTTGTGGAAAGAATATAAATAAGAGCCGTGCCCAGGGTGCTGGTTAATACGGCAATCGGAATATTTTTTTCGGGGTTTTCTACAGAATCCATATTGGCACAGGCAGATTCGAGCCCGAGAAAAGTCCAAAGCGTCATGGAAATAGACATGCTTACGGCATCTGAAAACGGATAGTGATAGGGATTCCAGGCAGATATATATAGGCTTGGGTCAAACCAGAACCATCCAATCAGACACATCCCGATTACCGGAGCCGCTGATCCAAAGATGGCGAAAGAACTAAGACGTCCGGTAAGCCGGGCACCTCCGGCATTCAGGAGAGACGTGATCCAGAGGACAGCCATTGTCAGCAGAGCGACCATAACAGGAGACAGTGTCACTGAAAAAAATTCTGCACTGTAGCCGACGACCGTGATGGCAATGGCTACATTGGCAATCAGCAATGAAATACCATAAGTATAATTTGCCAGAAAATTCCCGGTTTTTCCAAAAGCATATTCGGCATAGCCGCCCATACCGCCTGATTTTTTGCTGAACATGCCGCATTTGGCAAATACATAAGCCAGCGCTGTAGCGCCCCCGGCAGTTACCAGCCAGGAAATAATCGAAATTGTACCTACTTCCGCCAGTTTGGCGGGAAGCATCATAATTCCGGAACCCATCATATTAATGGCAGTGAGGAGTGTAATTTGCACAACTGTCATTTTGCTTTTATCTTTTTGCATGGGGATCCCCCTTTCCAAACAAGTCTCCCGGAGGAAACCGGACTATGGATAGGCGGCGGGGATTAGGGAGATAAGTCTCATTTCCGGACAGACTGTATCGGTTTGCCCGATCAGCCGAAGTCTTGCAGTGCCGCCTGTTTTTGTGCCTTATCTACTATACGGAAAATCATTCAAAAAAGCAAATGTTTTTTTGTGATTTTTACTGAAAAATAAGAGAATAAAATCATATATTTTCCGGCGGGAATATATTAAGACGGAAGGAAGAGCAAAACGGAAGGCAGTGGACAACAAAAGAAGAGACTGTTATAATGTTAAAATAAAATAAATTAAAAGATATTCGTACAATTGACATTTATTCAGGCCCGGCCTATACTATAACTGTGTCGCTATCCGCAGAGAACGGATAGTATTTTTTCTATTGCAAAAATGAAGGGGTATGAATCATGGCAGAAGTGCAGCGTACGTATGTGACCCAGGAATTCCTGGATAAAATGAAAAAAGAACTCGATTACCTGAAATCCACAAAACGTCTCGAAGTGGCACAGCGCCTGAAAGAGGCAATTGCACTGGGTGATCTGTCAGAAAACTCCGAGTATGACGATGCCAAGGATGAGCAGGCCTTTGTAGAGGGGAAAATTCTGGAATTGGAAGCGAAGGTCCGCACGGCTGTTGTTATTGAGGCATCGAGAAGCGGAAAAGTGGGAATGGCATCGGTTGTCACTATTGAGGATCTTCAAAATGGAGAAAAACAGACAGTGACTATTGTGGGCAGTTCAGAATCAGATCCCTTTGCCGATAAAATTTCCAATGAGTCTCCTGTAGGACGTGCACTGCTGGGCGCTAAGGATGGCGATGTGGTAGAAGTGGATGCGCCGGCGGGTGTATTGAAGTATAAAGTGCTGGAACTGCAGAACAGTAAACGTAAAAAAGCAAAAAAGGAGTCCTGATTGATGATGGAAGAACAGACAGAGAAAAGGAGTCTTGCGGAAGAGCTAAATGACCAGATGCAGATCCGCAGAGAGAAACTGCAGCAGATACGCGATTTGGGCGTGGAGCCTTTTGGACAGAAATATGAATGGGATCATCATGCCGGGGATGTCCGCGGGGAAGCAGAAGAACTTGAAAAAAACAGCAGCCGTGTCAAAGTGGCAGGCCGCCTGATGGCTATTAGAAACCACGGCAAAACTGCATTTTGCAATTTGAGGGACAAAACAGGGGATATACAGATTTATTTCCGTAAGGACCAGGTGGGAGAAGATGCCTGGAAATTATTCAAACTCCTGGATATTGGGGATATTGTCGGTGTGGAGGGAACTGTTTTTACAACTCACACAGGAGAAACGACAGTGAGGGCGGAGGTATTTACGCTTCTTTCGAAAGCCCTCCGTCCTCTTCCGGAAAAGTGGCATGGACTGACAGATAAAGAACAGAGATATCGCCAGCGGTATGTGGATCTTATTGTCAATCCCCAGGTCAGGGAAACTTTTGTAAAGCGTACACAGGTTTTAAATACGATCCGTTCATGGCTTGTGGAGAGAGACTTCCTTGAAGTGGAGACACCGATGCTGCAGACTTTGTATGGGGGCGCTAATGCCAGACCTTTTAAAACGCATCTGAATGCGCTGAATATGCCGCTTTATCTCCGTATTGCTCCGGAGCTGTATCTGAAAAGGCTGATCGTGGGAGGTTTTGAACGGGTTTTTGAAATGAACCGGAATTTCCGGAATGAGGGAATGGACAGCCGCCATAATCCTGAATTTACATCTTTGGAAACTTACCAGGCCTACGGTGATCTTGAGGATGTCATTCATCAGACAGAACAGATTGTAGCGGCCTGTGCGGAGAAAGTCTGCGGAAGCCTGAAAATTGTTTATGAGGGTACTGAAATTGATCTGACGCCTCCCTGGGACAGGATGACCATGGCGGAAGCTGTCAAAAAATACACAGGAGAGGACTTTGATGCGGCTCATACGCTGACGGAGGCCAGGGCTATTGCAGACCGGCTTCACGTTGAATATGGCCCTTATGACGAAGAGGGGAAAATTCTTGCTGAATGTTTTGATGCCCATGTGGAAGAGAAGCTTATTCAGCCGACGATTATCACCCGTTATCCTATTGAAGTTTCTCCGCTGTCCAAGAAGTGTGAGGATAATCCCAAGTTTACCTACCGTTTTGAAGGCTATATTTACGGACGGGAATTAGCCAATGGATTCTCCGAATTAAATGACCCGTTGGACCAGAGAGCCCGTTTTGAGATGCAGCTTGAAGAGAAAAAGCATGGGGATGATGAAGCTCATGAAATGGATGAGGACTTTATCAATGCTTTGGAATATGGACTGCCGCCTACGGGCGGATTGGGAATTGGGATTGACCGTCTGGTTATGACATTGACAGGAGCATCCAATATCCGTGACGTTTTGCTGTTTCCGCTGATGAAACCGGAACAGTCCGAGATGCAGGACAAAGAACCCGGCAAGACCGGAGAGACAAAACAAAAAGAATAAATACTACAGCATAAGCAGACCAATCTGGTTTGCTTTTTGCTTATTGAAAATTATGCATAATAGTCATTTGTTGTTGACTTTTAAGCATATATGAGCTATAGTGAAAATAACAGTAAACGCATGAGTCAAATGCGGTATCATTGAAAGAGGATGTTTCTGTCGATTTTTGTTTCTTTTTGTATTCATAGAAGTGATCATTGACAGTTATGCATCGATGATGTATACTGTGGGCAATTTCAAAGGGGATCAGCGAAGGGGCTGTGTCTGTTCGACAGATGCAGGCCTTTTTTTGCGCGTTCCCGGGGGGTCAGAAGAGAAAGAGGTGTGAAAGTTGAAAAAATGGGTTATATGTTTCATGATGCTCACGATGATGCTTGTGATAGCAGGATGCGGAGGAGAAAAACAGAGTGCATCCGCTGGGAAAACACCAGCTGATACGCTGGTTGTGGGACTTCCTGTAGATCTTGCATCACTTGATCCGGCCGTAGCTATGGATAATAAGGCATGGAAGGTTACCTATCCCAGCTATGAACGCCTGGTGCAGTATAAAACTACATCGGATGGAAAAGCGAGTACAGAAGTGGAACCGTCACTGGCCAAATCATGGACAGTTAGTGAAGACGGCCTGACATGGACCTTCAAGCTGAATACAGGACATAAATTTGCAGACGGCTCACCTGTTAATGCCCAGGCAGTGAAATTTTCCATCGACCGGGTTATGGCTGTCAAGAAGGGGCCGTCTGATTACTTTAAGCCGGTGGCTTCCGTAACAGCTCCTGATGAAGAAACAGTAATCTTTAAACTGAAACAGCCTTTTGCCCCATTTTTATATACACTGGCGGTGAATGGATCCAGCATAGTGAATCCCAAAGTGATGGAACATGAGAAGAATGGTGATATGGGATCCGATTATCTGGCTACTCATACTATGGGATCCGGAGCTTATGAACTGACCGCCTTTAATCCGGGACAGGATGTCAAGCTTTCAGCAAACAAAAATTATGCAGGGAAAGCGCCTGCCATTAAAACTGTTTTATTTAAAGTCGTAAAAGATCCTTCTGCGGAAAGGCTCCAGCTGGAAAGCGGAGATCTGGATATCGCAGCAGGTATTCCCATGGATCAGTTGGATCAGATGAAAGACAATAAGAATATTCATATTTACGAATCCCCTTCCTTACTTACCAGCATTGTTTATATGAATACACAGAAAGAGCCGCTGAACCAAGTGAAACTCCGTCAGGCCATCAGTTATGCAGTGGATTACAAAGGGATGATTGAAGGGGCTGTAAAGGGACGGGGTGAACAGTTGGTATCACCGATTCCAAAAGGAATGTGGGGACATGATGACAGTATCCAGGGTTATTCGCTTGATCTGGATAAGGCAAAGAGTCTGATGCAGCAGTCGGGAGAAAGTAATGGAATGACACTGACGCTTCTTTACTCCGATAATCAGGCCTTTAATGAAGCACAGGCTCTGCTGCTGCAGAATAATCTGGACAAAATCGGAATTAAGGTGAATCTGGAAAAGGTGGCATGGGCTACGTTCCGCGACCGGGTGGATAAGGGTGATTTTCAGCTGGCAATGGGAACATGGAGCCCGGATTACGCAGATCCGCAGTTTTTTATGAGCTATTGGTTTGATTCAGGTTATTTCGGGCTGGCAGGAAACCGTGCTTTTTACAAAAATCCGTCAGTGGATGCCTTGCTCCGCAAAGCAGAAATGCTGACCGATCAGCAGGAAAGAATTCAGCTGTATAAACAGGCGCAGGAAATGGTCCTGGCTGATGCACCATATATTTTCCTTTTTCAGACAAATGTTCTGACACCAATGCGCTCTAATGTAAAAGGATTTGTTTATAACCCCATGTTGGATGATATGTATAATTTCCAGGATATGAGCAAGAACTGACAACTGACCGTTATAAATCACTCGGTTGACTGAAGTTGGTGAAAGGGGCGCCTGAAAGAATATTTCAGGCGTCCCTTTGTTAAGGCAGTTCATCAGGCAGTGAAAATTTTCTGATGACTTCCGGAAAGGAGGAACTATGTTTTCTTTCCAGTTTATATGGAAACGGCTGGTTCATTTAATTTTGGTTTTTCTGGGAGTTTCCATCGTGACATTTTCAATCTCCCATGTCATTCCCGGAGACCCGGCCCGGATGCTGGTGGGACCTCATGCTACGCAGGAAACACTGGAGGCTACCCGGATACAGCTGGGACTGGATCAGCCGGTTCTGGTGCAGTATGAAAAATATATGACTGATCTGGCTCACGGAAATCTTGGGACATCCATCCGGACGCAAAGGCCGGTTTCTTCAGAGTTGGCAAGAAGTTTTCCCGCCACGCTGGAGCTGACATTGGCAGCCATGCTGATGGCTATCGTTTTTGGCGTTATTCTGGGGGTGGCAGCCGCCGTTCACCGGGACCGGTGGATCGATCACGCCAGCCGTATTATATCTCTGATCGGAGTATCAACACCTCTGTTCTGGTCAGGAATTATTGCTTTGATTGTCTTTTATAAAATGATACCTATTTTTCCTGCTTCCGGCCGGCTGGACACGTTTCTTTCCCCGCCGCCTGACATAACGGGGATGTATATTATTGACGGACTGCTGGCAGGCGATATGGATGTTGTTCTTTCAGCCATTCATCATCTGCTTCTTCCCGCCTTTTGCCTGGCTTATGTGCAGATGGCCATTGTGGCGCGGCAGGTGAGGTCCAGTATGATTGATGTTTTGGAGCAGGATTATATCCGAACCGCCAAATCCTGCGGGATTCCAAGACATATGCTGATTTACCGGTATGCATTGAAAAATGCCCTGCTTCCGACAGTAACGGTCACAGGACTGACGATTGGAGAGCTTTTGGGAGGCGCCATTATTACAGAAACAATTTTTGCATGGCCCGGTATGGGAAAATATGTTATGGACTCGATTTCTTTCCTTGATTTTCCCGCCATTATGGGATTTACCCTGGTTGTTTCTTTCAGCTATGTCCTTATCAATATGGCGGTGGACATCCTCTATTCTTTCCTGAATCCGCAGATCAGGGAGGTTGATGAATCATGATGTCACTGATAAAAATATGGAAAATTCTCAGGCATAATACACTGACGCTGCTGGGAGCAGGACTCGTGATTCTGATTGTCCTCATGGGACTGCTGTCACCGCTGATCAGTCCTTATGATCCGAATCTTATGAATATTCCGGCACGGCTTCAGGCTCCGGGGTGGTCCCATCCTTTTGGAACAGATGAAATGGGAAGAGATATTTTGACACGGGTTATGTATGGCGCCCGTATTTCCATTACGGTAGGTGTTTCCATTGTCGTTATTGCCGCCGCGGTGGGATGCTTTTTCGGCAGTCTTTCAGGATATGCCGGCGGAAAAGTGGACAGAGGCATTATGGCTGTGACAGATATGGTCCTTTCTTTTCCTTCTATGGTGCTGGCTCTGGCTCTGACGGCAGCGCTTGGCCCCGGGCTTTTTAATACCATGCTGGCGGTATGCATCGTACGTATTCCCTTGTATGTGCGCCTTATGAGAGGACAGGTACTGGCACTTAAAGAAATGCAGTATGTCAAAGCATCCAGAACATTTGGCGCAGGCCCGGTCTGGGTTGTGGCGAGACATATTGTTCCGAACTGCCTCACGCCTCTTTTAGTACAGATGACACTGGGGGTCGGGGATGCGATTCTGATTGCTTCTTCCATGAGTTTTATAGGATTGGGAGCCCAGCCTCCCATGCCGGAGTGGGGAGCCATGATTTCCACGGCACGTACCTATGCTATTGATCAGTGGTGGTATGCAGCTTTTCCCGGGCTGTTTATCTTAATGACCGTAATGGGATTCAATCTTCTGGGAGATGGAATCAGGGATATATTGGATCCCCGGTCGGTTAAGAATTAGGAGGGATTATGGAACCTATTTTGCAAGTGAGTCATCTGTCGGTATCTCTTCCAGGAAAAAATGGGCCGGCGCCGATACTGAAGGATATTTCCTTTTCTCTGAAACAGGGTGAAATTCTAGGGCTGGTCGGAGAATCCGGAAGCGGGAAATCCATGACAGCCTTTGCGGTCAATCAACTTCTTCCGGGAGGAGGAAAATCAATTACCGGCGGATCTGTTCTTTTTGCCGGAGAGGAACTGACTGGAAAAACAGAAAAACAAATGCAGACATTCAGGGGAAAAGACATAGCCATGATTTTTCAGGAGCCCATGACATGTCTGAATCCGGTTTTTACCGTAAAACGTCAAATGACAGATGTCATCATGATTCATGAAAAACGCTCCCGGAAAGAAGCCGAGATCCAGGCAGCGGATATGCTGAAAAAAGTTCATATACGTGATCCGGAACGGACATTGTCATGCTACCCTTATGAGTTATCAGGCGGTATGAGGCAGCGGGTGATGATTGCCATAGCCCTTTCATGCTCACCGAGACTGCTGATTGCCGATGAACCGACTACGGCGCTGGATGTTACAGTTCAGGCACAGATTATCTTTTTACTTCAAGAAGCCTGTCAGGAATCGGGAACAGGAATTATTTTTATTTCTCATGATCTGGGGGTCGTTTCCCAACTATGCAGCCGTATTGCAGTGATGTATGCAGGAACTATGGCGGAGACGGGTCCGGCTTCTGAAGTACTGAAAGCTCCCGGGCATCCTTATACAAAAGCCTTGCTGGCGGCGGTTCCCCGGTTTACATCAGGCGGGGTCAGGGATCGTCTGTATGCTATACCCGGGATGGTGCCTGATCCTTCTGAGATACAGAGAGGGTGTCTTTTTGCACCCCGCTGTCCCCATGCTATGGATATCTGCCGGACAGAACATCCACCTATCCAAAATTTAGGGAATCAGCATCAGGTGTCCTGCTTTTTAGAAAAGGGGGTGAGTCGCGGTGACGGCATTTCTTGAAATTAAAGATCTCACAAAAACATTCACCCTAAAGGGCTTTTTCGGAAAAAAAACCGATGTCCATGCGCTGAACGGCATATCACTGTCTGTGGAAAAAGGAGAGTCACTGGGTATTGTAGGTGAATCAGGGTGTGGGAAAAGTACACTCGCTAATTTAATGGTCCGCCTTGAGGAACCTACATCAGGTGATATTTTGCTGGACGGGATTTCCATCGCGCATAAAAAAGAAAAAGAACTGAGGAAGCTGAGAAGCCGGATTCAAATTGTTTTTCAGGATCCCTATTCATCTCTTTCTCCCCGGATGACTGTGGAACAAATTCTGACGGAGCCCATGCAGGTGATGGGTCAATATACCAGCAGGGAAAGAACAGAAAGAGCGTCAGAGCTGTTGGAACTGGTAGGTATGAGAAGCAGCAGCCTCCGCAAGTACCCTCATGAATTTTCCGGCGGACAGCGGCAGAGAATTTCTATAGCAAGAGCGCTGACGACTGAGCCGGACATATTGATTCTCGATGAACCAACATCGGCACTGGATGTATCAGTGCAGGCTCAGGTGCTTAATCTGCTGACGGACATCAGGGAAAAGATGAAACTGACCTATCTTTTCATTTCTCATAATCTGGCTGTAGTAAAATACATATCAGACCGCACCGCGGTTATGTATAAAGGCAGAATCGTTGAAATAGGCCCTTCCCTGTCAATCCTTACTTCACCGATGCATCCCTATACAAAAGAACTTCTGGCGGCAGTTCCTATTGTAGGAAAGCCTTTTTGCCCGCCTCGTGAAACAGCGCATGAAACCGGGGGCACTGATGCAGAACGAGGCTGTATTTACTATGACCGCTGTCCCATCAAAGATGAAAAATGCAGAAGGGAGAGGCCTGTGCTGGAAGAAAGACAGGAAGACCATGAAGTATCATGCTGGAAATTATAGAGAATGATGGGGGAAAAATGAAAGACTATACATTTCTCACTGAAGCCGCCGAAAAGGTTATGGATTATTATCAGATTCCGGGATGTGCCATGGCAGTTGCTGAAGGAGGGGAAATATCCTTCTTTCATTTCGGATGGGCTGATAAAAAAAACAAGAAAAAATTTACGGAACATACGGTGAGCGGTATCGGATCCTGCACAAAATCAATGACAGCCATGGCAGCGCTGTATCTGGAAGATCATGGAGTCCTTTCCTTAGACAGGCCGGTAGCTGACTATATACCTGGTTTTAAAATGTGGGATGATACAGCGTCCCGTGCGGTAACACTCCGTGATATGCTGTGCCACCGTACGGGTGTGGCAGGGCATGACGGAACATGGCCTGACGGAAGTATTACAAGGCCCGAATTTCTCAGACGTATTCAATATATGGAAGCAAACAGACCTTTTCGCACTGAAGCACAGTACAGTAATGTCATGTATGTGGCGGCAGGCGGAATTATGGAAATGGCAACAGGGCAGTCGTGGGAATCGCTTTTGGAGGAAATTATCTTCCGGCCTCTGGGAATGGATCACAGTTTTTGCCTTATGAAAGAGGCGGAACATCAGGGAAACTGTGCGGTTCCTTATCGATGGGATCACGGAATTTGTGAGATGCCGCGGTGGAATATTGACATGGCAGGTCCCTGCGGATCTGTTATGAGTACAGCGGAGGATATGTCCAAATGGCTGCTTTTCCATATTGGGGACGGTCATGCAGGAGGGAAGACAATTTTGAAAGAGAAGTCTTTTGAAGATATGCACAGACCGCAGGTCCTGATGGATTATCCTCATATACAGGGAGGAAGATCCCTGGGATATGCCCTGGGATGGCGTGTGCTGGATTATAAGGGACATATAGTACAGCAGCATACGGGTAAAATCGAAGGATACAGCGCTTTTCAGTTTTATCTTCCGGGTACAGGAAACGGAGCCGTTTTTCTTCAGAATCTTCATGCGCCTGACAATCCTTTTATTTTTGCCATGCAGGGGCTTCTTCTGGACCATTTTTTGGGATTTCCGTCCCGGGACTGGGGAAAGCTTTATACAGGGGAAGGCAAAAGAGCTGAAGAATCTGCATATCATGAGCTTGAGTTCAGACTGCTTCCTGATGTGACGGTCAAAGGAACCTCACTGTCTCATAATATTTTCGATTACGTCGGGAAGTACAGCAGTCCGGCCTATGGCATCTTTGAAGTGGTTTATGAAAAAGGGCGTTTATGGCTTCATGAACGGGATGTAAAGTATAGAGAAATGACACATCTTTATTATGATACATTCCAAGTAGACTGTATTAAGGAAGATACAGATCTTTACACAGTGCCGCTGACCTTCAGAACCGGAGGACTGACAGGAAAAATAGAGGGATTTGATATTTTGCTGGAGCCTGAGGTTAAAAATATTTGTTTTAAAAAAATATAGTAAAAGCAGGAGGAAATGAAATTTGATTTCAGTTCCTCCTGCTTTTAAAGAGCTGATAAAAATAAAAGAATCTGAAAAAAGTGCAGAATCTGCAAGAAAATAATCTTGTCTCTGCACTTTTTTCAGAAGAAGGACATGATAGGGATAATCAGTCACAAAATATCATCCTCTGCCCTCAGGAGGTTTTTAGTGGCGTTGGTCTGTATCAAAATGGACAAAATAAGGTGTAGTTCTTTTTCGTTCAATTTTCTGAACTTTGGGAACAAAAAAATAATCCTTGATTTTTTTTGGATTTTCGCCCAAAAGATCCATGGCCCGCAGCATTTCTTCCTGGTTCCAGACCAGTGTGTTCCCCATTTTTCTGGACAAAGTATTTGCGTGCATATGCATGGATTCTGCAAAAGACCGCATGGTACCGAATTTTTCTATAATACGGCCCCTTAATTTTGAATAATCGAATTCAATGTGCTGTTTCCCCATAAAATCAGACCTCTTTCTTCCCCTAAATTCAGCTTATTGAACTGAATTCATCATATCATGACAGGGGGATACCGTCAACATAAAAATTCAGAAAACTGAACGGAAATCCTTTAAATTGCTATTTTGTTCAACTTATTATATGATACAGACAAAGGAGAGTGCGTTATGCATCATGAAACTGCGGAAAGGCTTCGGACCGCACTTCAGCGAAGGGGCATGAAGCCCGTAGAACTGGCGGAGCAGACTGGTATACCCCGGTCAGCCATCAGTCAGTATCTGGCAGGAAAATATGTGCCGAAACAGGATAAATTATATCTTTTATCCCGCGCGCTTCGTGTAGAAGTGCTCTGGCTGATGGGACTGTCTGAGCAAATGAATGCAGAAAATAAAAAAAGTTCCAATACCGGAAATGATAAATTGGAAGAAACTGGGGAAAGCTATCATGGCGGAGAAGGCGGACAACAACGAGGCCGTGTCATGGAATTTACCGTTGAAGATAATGATATGGCCTGCAGCGGAATTTTAAAGGGAGACAGGGTAAGTATAGAAAAAGGCCCTGTGGAGCCGGGAGGGATAGCGGCTGTTTCAGAGAGAGGAACGATTTACCTGCGCCGTGTTTATTCTGTGGGAGGGCAGATTTTCCTAAAAGCAGACTGTCCCGGAGCTGTTTCCGTCCCTTATGAGAAAAATCATAAGAAAATCAAAATTATTGGGAAAGCTGTGCAGTGCTGCAGGGATATACGATGAACCAGAGATGAAGAATGTAAAGATAATTTACTTGACAACAATGGGCGAGTTCTATATAATGAACAGAAACGGTGATCCATTATGTCTCTTAAAACAATAGTTGAAATAGGAGAGCTTCTGGATTTCTACGGTGTCCTTCTCACAGGGCGGCAGCGGGAATACATGGAGCTCTATTATAATGAAAACCTGACGCTGGCGGAGATTGCGGGACATTTTGGCATATCACGCCAGGCTGTTCATGATACAATGGGACATGCAGAAGAACAGCTCCGTGCCTATGAAGCAAAGCTGCAGCTTTTCCAAAAGCGAATGGAAAGAATGAAGCTGGCTGAGGAAATCCTTCAGAGGCTGCCGCAGGAAGACAGAGACTGGCTGGGACCGATGCTGACACGAATCACGGAATGAGGTGAAATCAATGGCATTTGAAAATCTGGGAGACAAGCTTCAGAATGCATTTAAAGATCTCCGCGGGCGGGGAAAACTGTCAGAAAATGATATTGATGCGGCGCTCCGTGAAGTCAGGAGAGCACTGCTCGAGGCCGATGTCAATTTTAAGGTGGCCAAGGATTTCATTGCCCGCGTTCGGGAAAAGGCAATGGGAGAAGAAGTTTTCGGAAGTCTGAAACCGGATCAGACTGTGATTAAAATTGTGCGTGATGAACTGACAGAGCTTCTTGGCGGGACGCAGAGCAGACTGACTATGTCTTCCTCGGGGATGACAGTCATCATGCTTGTGGGCCTTCAGGGAGCCGGGAAAACAACGACTGCCGGTAAATTAGGGCTGATGCTGAAAAAAAAGGGAAAGCATCCTCTTCTGGCGGCCTGTGATGTGTACAGGCCGGCTGCTGTCCGTCAGCTGGAAGTGCTTGGTGAACAGACAGGGGTTCCCGTATACCGGATGCAGGAAGGTGCTGATCCGGTTCAGATTGCGAAATCGGCGGTTGATACAGCCAGGTCTTATAATAAGGATGTCGTGATTCTGGATACGGCCGGCCGGCTTACCATTGATGAACAGCTGATGGAAGAGCTGCGGAGCATCAAGGGAGCGGTTCATCCTCATGAGATTCTGCTGGTTCTTGACTCCATGACCGGACAGGATGCAGTCACTACGGCCAAGGCTTTTGATGAAAGTCTTGGGATTGACGGAACGATTCTCACAAAGCTTGATGGCGATGCGCGGGGCGGTGCAGCCCTTTCTATTAAATCCGTAACAGGCAAGCCTATTAAATTAATCGGAGTCAGCGAAAAGCTGGACGGAGGTCTTGAGGAATTTCATCCGGACCGTATGGCAGGCCGGATTCTTGACCTGGGGGATTTGGAAACGCTAATCGAACAGGCCCAGAGAAACCTGGATCAGGATGCCATGCAGGAAACCATGGAGCGTATGAAAAAGGGAGCATTTACACTCGATGATTTTCTCAAGCAAATGCGGCAGATCAGGCGCATGGGGTCATTTCAAAGCCTTTTGGGACTGATACCGGGCATGGGAAAATATAAGGAACAGCTGAAGAATGTGGATTTGGACGGCCGGGAAATGAAGCATCTGGAAGCCATTATTCTCTCTATGACTCCGCAGGAACGGTGTGATCCTGCGGTCCTCAACGGAAGCCGAAGGAAACGGATTGCCATGGGGTCAGGAACACATGTACAGGATGTAAACCGCATTATCAAGCAGTTTATGGAAATGCGGAAACAGATGAAGAAAATGAAGGGCATGAATCCTGCAAAAATGAAAAATGCCGGATTTCCCGGAATGTTCCGCAAATGAAAGATATCATAATAAGGAGGTGAGTTGCATATGTTGAAAATTCGTTTAACCCGTATGGGCGCCAAAAAGAATCCGTTCTACCGTATTGTAGTTATTGATTCACGGCTGTCCCGCAGCGGTGTTCCCACAGATACGATTGGTTATTATGATCCGTCCAAAAGTGACACTGTTGTCAAAGTTGATGAAGAAAAGGCATTGGCCTGGATGGGCAAGGGAGCACAGCCGACCGATACAGTCCGTTCAATTCTGAAAAAGAACGGTATCATGGGTAAGTTTGCTGAATCCAGAAAGTAATGGAGGCATACGCTTATGAAGGAACTGGTTGAATGTATCGCCCGGTCTCTTGTCAAAAATCCGGATGCCGTATCTGTAACCGTGGTTCGGAAGGGGAGCATGGAAATTTATCAACTCCATGTTGCCCCGGAAGACATGGGAAAAGTGATAGGGAAACAGGGACGTATTGCCAGGGCAATCCGGGCTGTTGTCAAAGCGGGTGCATTGAAGGAAAACAAAAAAGTCGCTGTAGATATTATATGAGAGGTGCTCCATGGACGAAATGATCATCCGTGTTCCCGTTACAATTAAGTCAAAATTAACGGAAGCGCTGAAAACAAAATTACTGGGTGAAATACAAGGACGGGTTGATCAGGTGGACCGCGATATGGCCCAGCTGGAATTTCAGGGAAAAGGCATGCTCACGGAACAGGCAAAAATTGATGCGCAGGGAATGATTGCCATCCGTGCACAGATTGAGCAGAAAAGAGCACAAATGGAGCAGGCGAAAGCACAGCTCACGCAGGACAAGGAACATTTGGAAAAACTGGCAATCGGTGCCGAAATTTCAAGAGGTCAGATGGAACGTACAGTTACGCTGCACATTGGAGATGACATGAATCATCTTATGGGCGGTGAGATCCTGGTAGAAGACGGAAAGGTGATTGCATTCCGTGACTGAGATACAGCCGGATGAGATGATTATGGTTGGGAAAGTTGTTGCCCCGCATGGTGTGCGGGGTGATTTGCGCATTTTCCCGGATACTGACCGCCCAGAGATTTTTCAAAAACTTGACCGGATATTTATTGACGGGCAGATTTATAAACTGGTTAGTGCAAGACCCCATAAAAATATTTATATCTTCCATTTGTCAGGAGTGGATACAAGAGAGGGGGCAGAGCATTTGGTAGGCGGCATGGTTTCAGTTCCCTTTGGAGAACTGCCGCCCAGAAAATCAGGTTCCTATTACTATTTTCAGATTATAGGACTTTCGGTATATGAGCAGAATGGTAACTATGTCGGTGCTGTCAGAGAGATTCTTCAGACAGGAGCTAATGACGTCTACGTAGTCCGTGTACCGGACGGAAAAGATATCTGTCTGCCGGCCATCCCATCATGTGTTCTTGATATTTGCCTGGAAGAACAGAAAATGATTGTACAGATGCCTGAGTGGGAAGGAAATCATGAGGATTGATATTTTATCGCTCTTTCCTGAATTCATAAGAGCTTTTTTTAGTCAAAGTATGATTAAAAGAGCGCTGGAAGCGGGATTGATTGACATGGATGTAACAAATCCGAGAGACTTCACCCATGACAAACACCATCAAGTGGATGACTCCATTTACGGCGGAGGTGCCGGCATGCTTATGAAATGCGGCCCTCTTTTTGAGGCCGTGGAATCTGTGCTTCCTGAAAAAAATTCCCGGAGCCGGGTCATCCTGATGTCGCCTTCGGGAACGACCTTCAGTCAAAATAAAGCCAAGGACCTATATAAGAACTATGATCATTTGGTTCTGCTTTGCGGCCACTATGAAGGGGTTGACTACAGAGTGGAAGAGGGACTGGCGGATGAAAGTATTTCCTTGGGGGATTATGTGGTGACAGGCGGAGAACTGGCGGCCATGATTGTTGCCGATGCCGTGGCCCGTATGGTGCCGGGGGTTTTGGGAGATGCGGGAAGTGCTGTTTCTGATTCATTTTATGAGCCTCTTCTCGAATATCCCCAGTATACGAAACCGGCGGACTACCGGGGGATGGAAGTTCCCCAGATACTTCTTTCCGGACATCACGAAAATATTGCCAGATGGAGAAGAAAAGAAGCGCTCCGGATTACATGGCAGCGCCGTCCCGATCTGTTCGAAAAGCTGGAACTTTCTGATTCAGACAAGAAATTAATGGAAGAAATCCGGAAAGAGGTGTGATATGGCACCTGTTTATATTGGACTCATTCACTATCCGATCTACAACAAGCACATGGAAGTCATTACGACAGCCCTGACCAATTATGATCTTCATGATATAGCCCGTACGGCACGTACATATGATGTGCGGACCTATTTTATTATTCACCCGGTAAAAAGTCAGAGAGACATGGCGGCGCTGATTATGAATCACTGGAAAACCGGATTGGGAAGTACATACAATCCGAACCGCCGGGAGGCTTTTGAGGAAACGGCGCTGGTTTCTGATTTAGATGAGGCTGTCAGCCGCATTACTGGAGACTGCGGAGAAAAACCGCTTATTGTCACAACCGATGCCCGTGTATATCCCAATACTGTTTCCTATCCGTTTATGAGACGGCAGATCATGGAGGAAACGCAGCCGGTGCTGATCCTATTCGGAACCGGTTATGGAATGACCAGGGAAATGATGAAGCAGTTTGATTATATCCTGGAACCCGTTTATGGGCGGGGATCCTATAACCACCTGTGTGTCAGAAGTGCAGCCGCGATTATTATGGACCGTCTGCTCGGTGAGGCCTGGTGGGAGAAATGAGAAGGAGAGGTTAATTATGTCCGGACATTCAAAATGGGCAAACATTAAGCGCAAGAAGGGGAAAAATGATGCCCTGCGCGCTAAAATCACAACCAAAATTTCGAAGGAAATTACGATCGCGGCCCGTATGGGCGGCGGAGATCCTATAGGGAATATGCGTCTGAAACTGGCTCTGCAGAAAGCCAAAGAAAATAATATTCCCAAGGATAATATACAAAGAGCAGTTCAGAAAGGTGTCGGAGCGGCAGGGGGAGCCGGTTTTGATGAAGTCACCTATGAAGGATATGGGCCTGGCGGGGCAGCGGTGATTGCCGAATGCAACACGGATAACCGCAACAGAGCGGCAGCCGCTGTCCGTCATGCATTTTCCCACCATGGAGGCAGTCTGGGCGAATCCGGATGCGTGGGCTGGATGTTTAAGAAAAAAGGTATTCTCGTGGTGGACCGTGAGACGGTCGATGAGGATGCGATTATGATGCTGGCCCTTGATTCAGGGGCAGAAGATGTCAAGGCTGACGAGGATGTTTTTGAAATTATTACCGCTCCGGGAGATTTTTTTACGGTCCAGGAAGCATTAGAGAAAAACGGTATTTCAACTACAGCGTCTGAAATATCCATGATTCCTGACACAACAGTAGCGCTTGCGGGGGATGCCGCTTCTACGATGCAGAATCTGATCGATGAATTGGAAGAACTGGATGATGTGCAGGAAGTCTATACCAATGCGGATCTTCCCGATGAGGATGAAGAATAGGGGCATTCCTGTCCTTCTGCGCAGAGCGGAATCAAAACGAAATAAAAATTCCGTTTTAGCGAATAATCAGCTAAAACGGAATTTTTATTTTATCAAATAAAAT
>DIDD01000116.1 GCA_002417965.1 Veillonellaceae bacterium UBA5809 | reverse complement strand
CTTTCATATAGTTCGTAGTACCTTCCCATGTTCCAAGGTACTGCTGATTGCTCATCAATTCGCCTTGCAGACGATTATGGAGAAGTCCATACAAATTGCCCTGCGCCTGTGCGCCTTTGATATCTTTATCTGTAATGCCTAAAACATTGGCTAATTTCGTCTTGTTGGCGTTATTTCCAAGGAGAAGGTCAGATACATCACGAACCAGAGAAACTTCCGGCAATTCAAGCATTTTGCCTTCTGCCATCAATGGTCCAAGAATCTCTTCAAACTGCGGAATACTCATTCCGGATTTCAGTGCGGAAGGAAGAGCCGCTCTGAATACAGAAACAAATGACTGCGTTGAAACGCCGGTCCTGATAGCCTGATCTGACAGGTCCTTCATGATCTGCGTTGACATTTTCAGTGATTCGTTCCATTCAATCTGCTTCCCGGAAAGAGAACCGACTGACATCAGTGTGCCGGCTACTGCAATCTGCCCTGTCTGCATGGTTTTATAGTAGTCAAGGGCGTTTCCTATACTGGCATGAAAAGCATCGCTAAGCCCGTCCATTCCGGCCTGCGCAACGGCAAATCCGACCATATTTTCCATAAGGGAATTGATCTTTACGACACTGCTCCCCATTTGATCAATGCTCCGTGTCGCACCTGAAGCGGCACTGGAAACATTACGGAATGCCGGTGTTGCCATATCACGCCCTATAATATTGATCTGTACATCATTATTTGCCATTGCTGTCACCGGATTTCTTTGAAAATCTCTCTAATTCATAGGATTCTAATCTTTTTATTTTCTGAATCAATGCAGGATTCATTTCTACGCCCATTCCGTCTGCTATGCTTTTGACTGCTGTATAATCCAGCCCATAGACGCCGCCGAAACATACTCTCCATTGTGTGCAGGAGGCATTCCACAAGGCCCATACATCATAATTTTCTGGCATAAGGCGCGGGGGGCGGTCGGGGCAATGTTCACAATCTCCCATTCCCACGCCTCCGCACATCGTTTCACAATATTTTGACCTTGTGACTACCCATTCCCACACTTCAATCAGTTTTTTTCGGCTATCTTATCTCCGTAGGTCAAATGATACACGTAATCAGCGAATGCAAGGCAGACATTGTTTTCTACGCCGTCAAAGTCAAAATCCTTGTACCAGTGATCAAGAATATAATCTGCGCAGTCTTCATGAAGTCCGAAAAATGTCCGCTTCTCACCTGCTTTTGCTTTCAGAAAGTTATTGCCGGATTTATCCAGCTCCCTTCTCTGTGCTCTGGTCAGCGGATGCGCTTCAGGGAGTTTCCCTTCACTGATCATCTTTTTAATTTCTTCACGTTTCTTTTCTTCTGCTTTCTGATAATCTGCCTGTTCCATAATTGCCTCCTTAATAAGCCATTACATCATTGGTCAATGTAACGATAACTGCTGAATTCTGTGCGTCTGTATTGTGGAATCCCTGATAAGATACATCGGCAGTGATTCCTTTGCTCCCGGTGATTTCTGGTGACTGCCTCTGCAGCTGTACTTCTGGAATAAGGATATCCAGACTGAATTTCCCTGATGCATAGAGAAGTTCCAGAGAAGTAGCCGTGCCGTTTACTGCAAGATCAAACAGTGCGGCATCTGTAAATTTTGTGGTTGCTGTACCGGAAACGGATACCACACCTTCAGGAAGGTCATTGACTTCTGCGCTTCCGTCCAGAACATAGCCGTCCGTATCAATTCCACCGTCCATATTAAGAGTGAATTTAGTGCAGTTCCCTAAAACCGCACCGCCCTGCTTCACGGTGGCATTGAAATTATTGAGCCGTAAAATATCAAGCATAGCTGCAGCCGCATTAAGAGATGCCGTAGCAAGTTTCTCACCCTTTCCGACCATATCAGCTGTATAAGTCGCCTCGTTGTTCCCTACTTCTGCATCAAAGGAAAGCTTATTGACTTTGCAGCCTGTATACTGGAAAAACTGTCCGATATCAGGAAAGCCTTTTTCAATCGTCATAGGCGGCTGGTCGTCCTGAAGCTTGAAAACATGGTGATAAATCGTTTCATCGGTCCCGTCCACTGTGGATACCGGAGCACCGAAAAATCCTTTAAGAATGTATCCGATGCTTCTTGCTTCCAGCGGGAGTTCAAGGCTCCCGGAGACGGAAATCTGCCCCATTCCGGGAGCAACCGGATTCCTCGTGCCTGTAATCGTTGCCGGAGTAATCAGTTCCTGTTTACTCACAAGCTGGTTCTTATTAAATGGAATTTTAAAGAGCTTCGCCGCTGCCGTCTGTGTAGTGGCCATGTCGTCCTGAAAACCAAGGACGGTTACGCTCTTCATTCCCTTTGCTTGTTTCATATATTCCCTCCGTTTTCTAATAAATCATTACTTCTCCCATAGCAGGATCAATTTCTGTAATCAAAATCATATGAGATGCAAACTGCGGAAATTTTGTATCGGTAATGATGTCCATATTCATGCTTGATATTGGATTATCTACAAGATTTGTCTGCAGTTCCTCATAAACTATCTGGCTTATTTCTGAAATCTCCACTGTGCCGGAAAGCTTTGTTTCCACGTCCGTTTTGACTATTCCCTGCTGCGCAATCACGCAGAAAACATAAACGGTATAAGAAAAAGGAGAAAGGCTCAAACCTTCCTCCTTGCTTCCCGGAATAATAACAATATAAGGGCAGTCATTTTCCTGCGGTGGATTCTTCGGATCGCCGCCGAAATAAAACTTCGGATCCTTTTGATATTTTGACTGGCAATACTCTTTTAACCGTTCAGAGTTTTCAAGAATATTCAGCCATTTATCGCAGATCGTATTCAGCGCAAGTGTCATTTCCATATAGGTCACCTGTACACTCTGTAAATTCGTGCGGATGAAGAAGTCCCCCGTCCGCTGTTTCCGCTGACGTATGAAAGCATTTTCGTCTCGAACTGGTCCCTTGCTATGCCTTCAAGCATGGATTCCATAGGAGAAAATGTAGGTCTCGAAGGCGCTTCCAAATTCGTCTTCCCTACGGAAAGTTTGATTCCTGCCGCTGCAAATGTTCTTCTGACTTTATCAGTGACAGGTGTCTGAAATCCTTCCTGCTGTTTTCTGCCAAGATACACAGCAGACCGTGACAGCCACCCTACGGTGACCACTCCTGCGCCTGCCCTTGTCTTGTCATAGCCAATAGCATTGATAAGATTCCCCATAGGACGGTAATAGCGCTTTACCTTCCCACCTACAATGCTTTCAAGAGCTGATCTCAACCTGTTCGGAAGATGCGGAGGAGCATATGGATGTCCGCCAGGGGCACGGGACCTCATGCCTTTCTTGATCTCCCTGGATACTCTCCAGCCGGCAGACTTCAAAGCAGATGCCATCCACTTCGGATTATTGGAAATCACAGTGGCCATAAAGGGAGAGGCGAAATCATTATATTCAACAACAATGTTCATTGTTCACCTCACATGTAAGGCATCGCTGACAATCCATAAGTAAACCGGAGACGGTAAATCCCTGAAGAATATTCCTGAATGGAATAGAAATCATAAGTCACTCCCCGGTGGATAATCTTATCTCCGGACTGCGGAGAAGGAACATCGGATTTCAAGACGGAAAAAAGCGCATCCATATAAGCATGGTCCTTTTCACTGGCATTCGGCATATTGGTATTCCCTATTTCAGCAATAGCAAGAATTTCTTTGCTCTCTGTTCCGCTTTTATAGGTAATTGTTTCTGCCACGCCGTCAGGATCAAACAGTTGTGAACGTATATCAGCCTCAAAATCACTTAAAATGCTCATTTTTTCGTGCCTTTTACCGCCTTTGGGGGATTTATAGGTGGAATTGATTTAGCGGCATCT
>DIDD01000052.1 GCA_002417965.1 Veillonellaceae bacterium UBA5809 | reverse complement strand
GTGGCGCCCGTGATTGTGGGCGTGACGAGGGCTCCCGGGCCTGTAGGCGGAAAAGGGGCACTGACCGTTTCCAGGGGAATCCGTTTGAAAGATATATCATGGGAGATGATAGGAAGTGACGCTCTTGTCACAGCTTATGTGGAAAAGGAGTGATTCCTGTGTTCACAGGTATTATTGAAGAGACAGGAACTTTAAAAAATATAACAAGAGGAACGCGGTCAGGGAAGATTACAGTTTCATGCCGCCAGGTCCTTGAAGGGACACGGATCGGTGACAGCATTGCTGTGAACGGCATATGTCTGACAGTCACAGAACGCGGTGGGGACTGGTTCAGTGCCGACGCTACGCCTGAAACATTTCGGAGGACATCTCTTGGAAGCATGCGGGCAGGAGAGCTCTTAAACCTGGAAAGGGCCCTTTCTCTTCAGGACCGCCTGGGAGGACATCTTGTCTCAGGTCATATTGACGGTACCGGACGGGTGATATCTGCCGGACGGGATGAAAATGCGGTCAATTTTTGGATTTCCTTTATTCCGTCTAAAATGAAGTATATACTGGAAAAAGGTTCTGTGGCAGTAGATGGAATCAGTCTTACTGTAACAGAGAGAAGGGCATCTTCTTTTTCCGTATCTGTCATTCCCCATACCGTAAGCGCAACAAACCTTTTAAAAAAGCACGCCGGAGACGCGGTAAATATAGAGTGTGACTGTGTCGGTAAATATATAGAGCAGCTTTTTCCGGGACGCAGAGACGGACTGTTTGAAGGAAGTACAGATCAGAAAGGAATGAAGGACTACAATGGATCATTTTAATACTATAGATGAATTGATAAAAGAACTGCAGGAGGGACGCTGTATCGTACTGCAGGATGCAGAATCCAGGGAAAATGAAGGAGATCTGATTTGTGCGGCAGAATTTGCCACGCCGGAAAATGTGAATCTTATGGCGGCAGAAGGCAGAGGTGTTATCTGCATGCCTATGACAGGGGATATGGCAGACAGACTGTTTCTGCAACCGATGTGCGGGCATAATACGGATAATCATCAGACAGCTTTCCTGGAATCCATTGACTGGATTGGAACGACAACAGGCGTTTCCGCTTATGAACGGTCTCAGACTGCACTTCATGCTGCTGCGGAAGAGGCATCTCCTGCAGACTTCAGACGGCCCGGGCATTTGTTTCCTTTAAAAGCCCGTCGGTGGGGTGTGCTGGAGCGGGCAGGACACACGGAAGCAACAGTAGATTTATGCCGGATTGCCGGATTAAAACCGGCAGGACTGTGCTGTGAGATTATGAATTCTGACGGTACTATGGCACGCCGTCAGGATCTCTTTGCGTTTGCCATTGCGAAGGGATTGAAAATTGGCAATATCCAAGATTTGATTCAATACAGAAAAGAGCATGAGAAACTGGTTGAATGCGTGGCTAAAGCGCATATGCCGACAAAGTATGGGAATTTTACCATATATGGATATATCAATAAACTGAACGGGGAACATCATGTGGCACTGGTTATGGGGAATATAGCAGATGGAAATCCTGTGCTTTGCAGGATTCATTCAGAATGTTTGACAGGTGATTGTTTCGGGTCGCTCCGTTGTGACTGCGGACAGCAGTTTGATTCAGCTATGAAACGCATTGCCGAAGAAGGCCGTGGTATCTTACTTTACTTGAGACAGGAAGGAAGAGGAATCGGGCTGATAAACAAAATTAAAGCCTATGCGCTTCAGGATCAGGGATATGATACGGTGGAAGCCAATTTAAAACTAGGCTTTGCGCCTGATCTCCGGGACTATATGGTGGGAGCCCAGATGCTGCAGGATCTGGGGGTTCACCGGCTGCGTCTTTTGACAAATAATCCTGCTAAAATGGAAGATGTATCAGCTTATCATATTGAAATTACAGAACGGGTGCCTATTCAAATGAAAGCGCAGAAAGAAGATGCTTTTTATCTTAAAACCAAGCAGGAAAAAATGGGACACCTGCTGAATTATTAAAAGGAGATCAATCATGCATATTATTGAAGGTAATTATCAAAGCGGTGAAATACGTGTGGGTATTGTAGCACCCCGTTTTAATGAAGCGGTTGTATCCAGACTTATCAGCGGTGCAGAAGACGGTCTTGTCAGACATGGAGTGAAAGACGGACAGATTACATTAGTCCGTGTTCCCGGCGCTTTTGAAATTCCAAGCGCAGCCAAAAAAATGGCTCTTTCAGGACGCTATGATGCAGTCATATGTCTGGGAGCGGTTATCCGCGGGGAGACCAGCCATTATGATTATGTTTGTGCAGAGGTTTCTAAAGGAATTGCTTCTGCAGCTCTGGAAACGGGAATTCCAGTTTTATTCGGCGTTTTAACAACAGATACTATAGAGCAGGCCATGAACCGTGCAGGATTGAAGTCAGGGAATAAGGGCTTTGAGTGCGCTTTGGATGCTCTGGAGATGGCGAGCCTGTTCAAGCAGATAAAATAGCTGGAAAATCCCCTCGGTTTCTGTCATAATACATACAGAATCAATGAGGAGAACATGATGAAACCAAAAGAAGAAAAATTTTTCGAACTTTTAAGGCAGCATACAGATCTTTGCGCAGAGGCGGGACATGTATGTTTCCGCGCCCTTTCCGGTGAGATATCCAGTGAAGAGGGGTACAAACAGATTCAGATGCTGAAAAAGGAAGAGCGAACAGCAGTCCTTCGCGTCAGAGAGAAAACCTACAAGACATTTCATAATCCTGCAGAAAGAGAAGACGTGCGGATTCTTGCAGATAAGCTGGATTTTGCCATAAATAAAATGAAGGAAGTTATGAACTGCCTCTGCATGTATCTTGCTGAGAAACCGCCGAGGGGCATTGAGACACTCATGGAACTGGCGGACAGTGCCTTGACTGAAATAAAAAAAATGGCAGATTATACCGTAGATATTAAAGAAAATTATCTGAAAATGGAAGCGCGGTGTCAAAAAATTTTATCCTATGAGGAACGGGGAGATTTGTGCTACCGCGAAGAAATGAGCCGATTCTTTCGAGAGAATAAGGACCCTCTGTATATAATCCGATGGAAAGATATCATGACAGGAATTGAAGAAATTCTTGATGCCAGTGCGGGGATTGTCCCTGTTTTTCAGAAGATTTCCACAAGGTATATATGATTAAGAAAATATAAAATATGAATGAACCCTATTGGCA
>DIDD01000077.1:5016-9549 GCA_002417965.1 Veillonellaceae bacterium UBA5809 | reverse complement strand
ATTACAGATACAACTGATTGAAATTGAACAAATTATGTGATAGAATAAAGAAAACCGGGATTGCCCGGCCTTTTTAAATGGACATGTTGACGGTATACAGTGCATATGGTATAGTATATAAGCATGTTATGTGAACGAATCTGATTCTAGAAGAACTTTGAGCGAGGTGTAAGAGATGCGAGAAGGAATTACTCTTGCCTGCACGGAATGCAAGCGCCGCAATTATCGTACAAACAAGAATAAAAAAAATAACGCAGAACGTATGGAAATGATGAAATACTGTAAATGGTGCAAAAAGCATACCCTGCATAAAGAAACAAAATAATTTTGTAGGATTATTTGTTAAACAGGGGTGCAGACATGGCAGGTCATCGTACAGCAGCAGAAGATAAAAATGCGGGAACAGTAAAATTTTTCCGCGAAACAAAAATTGAAATGAAAAAAGTCATATGGCCGACCAGGCAGCAAATGCTTCGTTATTCTGTGGCAGTCGTCATTTCTGTCATATTGGTGTCTCTGCTGATCATGGCGGTAGATTTCGTGTTCATGGGTTTCTCCAAACTGCTGATTAATGTGGTAGGCTGAAGGGAGGAACAGAATGTCGGATCAGGCAGAGAAAGAAGGCAATATCCGCTGGTATGTCATTCATACTTATTCAGGATATGAGAATAAAGTTATGGATACCCTGAACCGGAAGGTCCGGTCCATGGGAATGGAAGACACCATCCGGCAGATATTGCTTCCTATGCATGAAGAAGAAGAAGTGAAAGAGGGAGAAAAACGGATTGTATCCCGTAAGGTTTTTCCCGGCTACCTCTTAATTGAAATGGAAGTTAATGACAGAAGCTGGTATGTTGTCAGAAACACGCCGGGAGTTACCGGTTTTGTCGGCACAACTACAAAACCAATTCCTCTGTCGGATGAAGAAGCTGAAAGAATTTTAAACGGGGGCAAAAAAGTTCCTGTCAAAATTACTGTCAAAAAGGGTGACCGCATTCGGATTACCGTAGGTCCCTTTGCTGAACATCTGGCAACTGTTTCGGAAATTCTTCCGGATAGAGGAAGAATTAAAGCAGATCTGGTAGCTTTTGGCAATGTTACAACGATAGAGCTGGAAGCCGGTTCTTTTGAACCGATTTCTTAAATATACTCTAAGCGGGTTTATCCCGCGTGGGAGGGCTATGCCCGCATGTACCACATCTTAGCGTGTAAGGAGGTGTAACACGATGGCGAAAAAAGTAAGTAAAGTGGTAAAACTTCAGGTTCCGGCAGGGAAAGCAACTCCTGCACCGCCCGTAGGTCCTGCACTGGGCCAGGCTGGCGTCAACATTATGGCCTTTGTAAAAGACTTTAATGACCGTACAGCGAAACAGGCAGGTCTTATTATTCCTGTAGAAATCACTGTTTATGAAGATAGAAGTTTCACCTTCATCTGCAAAACACCGCCGGCAGCAGTTCTTCTGAAAAAGGCGGCCGGCCTTGATAAAGCTTCCGGAGAGCCGAACAAGAAAAAAGTCGGCAAAGTCACAAAAGCCCAGGTCAAGGAAATTGCCGAGACAAAAATGCCTGATCTAAATGCCAATACAGTAGAAGCGGGTATGCGTCTGGTAGAAGGTACAGCACGAAGCATGGGAATTGAAGTCGTAGAGTAACAGACTGGTTGCAGGTGGAAGGGAGAAATCCCGTTTGACCACATAAGGAGGAAACAATGGCAAAACTGACAAAGAAGCAAAAAGCAGCGGCGGCCATCGTTGACAGTCATAAACTCTATGATCTCGACGAAGCTGTCAGTGCTATGAAACAGGCAGCAGCTGCCAAATTTGATGAAACTGTTGAATTGGCGTTTCACTTAAATGTGAATCCGAAGTATGCTGAACAGCAGCTCCGCGGAGCAATTGTACTGCCCCACGGAACAGGGAAGTCTAAAAAAGTACTTGTATTTGCAAAAGATGCAAAAGAAAAAGAAGCATTGGATGCAGGTGCTGATTACGTAGGCGGACAGGAACTGGCTGAAAAAATCCAGGGAGGATGGTTTGACTTTGATGTCGTTGTGGCAACCCCGGATATGATGGGTGTCGTAGGACGTCTGGGCCGTATTTTGGGACCTAAAGGCCTCATGCCAAACCCTAAAGTGGGAACGGTTACCATGGATGTCACCAAAGCCATTCAGGAAATTAAAGCAGGTAAAGTGCAGTATCGGACAGACAAGGCAGGCAACGTTCAGGTAATTATCGGGAAAATATCCTTTGATGATGCAAAACTGAAGGAAAATGCCCGTGTGATGTTCGATCATATTGTAAAAGCACGTCCTTCCACTGTGAAGGGAACCTACATCAAGAGTGTCACCGTATGCTCAACAATGGGCAGAGGCATTCATTTGGATCCGTCCAAGATGACGGCTCCGAAGGCTGAATAATACAGCTGTTTTACACTTAGCTTAAGACCGGCGGTATGTATAATGGGCGGAAGCCCGCCTCCCGAGGCTGAGTACTGGCATGACGATCAGTACACGACCTCGCTTTGCGGGGTCGTTTTTTAGCAAAAGTGATGAATACAGAATCCATAAAGAAGGAGGTGTATGATTACATGAGTGAAGGAAAAAATTTTGAAGTGAAAATTCGTCCTGAAAAAACAGCGGTTGTAGATCAAATGAAAGAAAAACTGTCCGGAGCCAAGGGCGCCGTTCTGGTTTCCTACAACAAACTCAGTGTAAAGGATGCTACGGCTCTGCGCCGTAAATTCCGTGAACATGGTGTAGAATATGCCGTTATTAAAAATACACTGACCCATATTGCGGCCGATGAACTGGGAATGCATGAATTGGCTTCCCAGTTGGAAGGACCTAACGGACTGGCTATCAGCACAGAAGATCCCGTGGCAGCTGCTGCGGCGCTGAAGGAATTCCTGAAGGAAAACAAAACAGAAGCGATTCAGGTGAAAGCCGGACTCGTGGAAGGTAAATTCATTTCTGCCAAGGAAGTGGCAGCCCTGGCGGATCTTCCGTCCAGAGAGCAGCTTCTTGCCATGGTATGCGGCACAATGCTGGCTCCTGTTACAGGACTTGCCCAGTGCATGCAGGGAACTGTGCGCAATTTCGTATATGCATTGGATGCAGTGCGGAAACAGAAAGAAGAAGGATCTCAGGCTACAGCCTGATATAACTATTACATCAAATTATTATTTATACATCGGAGGATCACAAAATGACGAAGGAAGAAATTTTAGAAGCGATCAGCAATATGTCTGTGCTTGAACTGAGCGAACTCGTAAAAGCCATGGAAGAAAAATTTGGTGTTTCTGCAGCAGCACCGGTTGCAGCAGCAGCAGCACCGGCAGCAGCAGCGGCTGCAGCTGAAGAAGAAAAAACTGAATTTGACGTCATCCTGAAAGATGTTGGCGAAAGCAAAATTCAGGTTATTAAGGCAGTTCGTGAAATTACAGGACTGGGCCTGAAAGACGCAAAGGCACTTGTTGATGGTGCACCGAAGGAAGTCAAGACCGGCGTATCCAAAGAAGATGCAGAAGCTATGAAGAAAAAGCTCTCTGATGCAGGTGCTACTGTAGAAGTAAAATAATAAACTGTTTTTATGGTTTATTAATCCCTGGATTTTCAATGAACTTGAAAATCCAGGGATTTTTATATGAGAAATAAATGCATGGGAGAATCTTTGGCATTGATAAAGAGATGTAAAAAGCAAAAGAGACAGCCCGCAGGCTGTCTCTTTTGACCAGGGGAAAATCTCTCTCATATAATGGATAAAAATATCAGAGGATATACTGACTTTCCAGCTTTTCGATAGTACCGTTCAACTCCATTTCATAGAGAAAAAAATTCAAATAATTAAGGAAATTCTGATCACCCTTCTGCGTGAGAATCCCAAACTGATTTTTTGTAAAAGGCTGATCCAGCAAAGGGGCGGACAGACGGCTGTCGGCCTTTATATAATGAGCGGCTTCCATTGTCTCTGTAATCATGATATCGGCCTTTCCTTCTGCTATCAGATTAGGAATTTCAGCATTCTTCTCATGGATAATCAGCGTGGATTGAGGCAAAAAAGCACGTGCAAATTTTTCATTGGTTCCGCCGGGATTGACCATGACACGAACTGATTTTTTGTTCATGTCACTGAGCGTATGGAAACGGCTGCTGTCAGACTGCCGGCATAAAATTGTTTTTCCGAATACAATATATCCGTCAGACATATTCATTACCTGTTCACGGTCTAAGGTACGGGTAATACCGGACATGGCCACATCAAAACGTCCGGCCTTCGTATCTGCCGTCAATGATTTCCAGGTTGTAGGGACATACCGGACAGAAACATGGAGTGACTGTGCCAGCAGCTGTGACAGGGCAGTGTCAAATCCCTCATACTGTCCTGACTGGGGATTCAGGTAAGACATAGGCTTGTAATCGCCTGTAGTTCCCACAAGAAGCACACCTCTTTTCTGGATATCTTCCAAGTGGGCGGCATCAGCATGTGCAGAGGCGCCGAGGACGGAAACAGCCGTACATAAAGAGAGAAAAAGAAG
>DIDD01000077.1:0-4888 GCA_002417965.1 Veillonellaceae bacterium UBA5809 | reverse complement strand
TTATAAGCCTCTTTTTCTGCGACTTTTTCAGCCTTGGCTTCTTCTTTGGCTTTACGGGCATCCTCTTCCGAGATAGCAGCTTTTACACGTGCATTCAGACGGGATTTCTTATGGGCAGCATTATTTTTATGAATAACGCCCTTAGAAGCAGCCGTATCAATGACGCTGACGGCATTACGAAGAACGGCATCTTTTTCATCAGAATTGGCGGCGGCGATTGCTTTTTTCATCGCTGTGCGGATCTGAGATTTCACCGCGGCATTTACAGCTTTTTTGGCAGCATCAGATTTCATGCTTTTCAGATTGGATTTGATTTGCGGCAATGTTTTCACCTCCCGTCTTCCTTGTTCATACCGTACAATTTTATCATATTTATTCGAAGTTGGCAAGAATGAGATCTAATGCCGGAAATTATAAGATGAATCATCAGCATCAGTCATGCGGTCTGTCTGCCGCACGGCGCAGGGCGGACATATGTTCTGCAGAAGCGTGGGGATCGACAACACATCCTGGACCAATAATGAGGCCCTTTTCACCGGCAGAAGCAATGGCTTCCCGTACATGGCGAAGAATATCCTCCGTATTTCCCTCCGTAACAATATCATCATACTTTAAAAAGCCGTTCTCAAAATAAGGGGCAGACTTAATTCCGGCTAACAGACACTTTGATGTAATTTTCCGGGCTTCCCGGAGAGAAGGAAATGTATGCCGGTCGTGCCAGTTCAGGCAATTAACGGGGTAGCGGGATAACTCCTCAAAGTAGATATTATTCCCGTGTATATGGAGCACATTGAACCATGTCTGGTCTTGATAAGACCGGATGACCTGGAGATCATAAGCTTCACCAAATTCACGGAACTGTTCCGGAGTCATAATATCCCGGGAAGCATTTTGGGTGGCAAAAAAGAAACCGCTTACACCGATGTCAATATGATACTTGATAAATTCCACAGTGGTGGCTGTAATAGCCTGCAGTGCGTGGTGAACAGATTGGGGGCATCGTATGATATCCTCCAGAAGGCGGTCGCCTGTCATTTTTTTGAGGGTTGAAAACGGGCTGAAAACAGTTTGGATAAAAGGAGTATGACGGGGTACTCTTTTTGCGAGCTCACGGGCAAACTCAATTTGCTTTCCATAAGTACCCTGGAGCGCAGGAATAGCCGTGATTTTTTCATAGTCCTCCGGTGCTGATACAGCAGGACGGATTACAGTTGGTTCCTGATAAGGCGTGCAATAAAAACGGATCTGTGTGCCAAAATCCTGTACAGAATACAGACCGAAAGGCATCATCTTAATGAAATCAAAATCATATTTTTCAGTAAAGGCAACTTCTTCCTCTGCAAGAGAGACAGGATCCTGATCGACTGCTGAAAAATGCATCCATGCAGAAATAGGTACGCGGTCTACCGGCCGGCAGGCCAAAGCCGCTTTGATTCGTTCTTCTCGATTCACGATACGGTCCTTTCCAAGAAAATAATCTTCTTACAACATATATCAAACTGATTGTATCTCATTATAAAGAAGGAATGGAGAGTATGCAACACAGCTTTTTGATTTAATCTGATACAGACAAATCTGCTGAAAAATGGCAAATCATGTATAATAGAAACCAAAAGGAGGGGCTGGATTTGAGGATAGGCATTGATATAACAGACGTTGGGCGCATAAAAAAAATGCTTGAAAAATATCCCATGATGAGACATCGGATATTTACAGACGAAGAAATCAGGCATTGTGAAAAAAGAGGGCATTCCAAAGCCGAATCTTATGCAGCTCTATGGTCGGTGCGGGAAGCAGCGGGAAAAGCGCTGGGAATCGGTTTCGGAGGCGCGTCGTGGAAAGATGCCTCTGTCCATTATGGAGACTGCGGAGAACCTGACCTGATTCTGTCAGGCGTATTCAAAAATAAGGCAGAGTCTTTAGGAATAAAAAGCATGGCCGTTTCGCTGACACATGAAAGATCAGCAGCGGCTGCTGTTGTTATCATGACGGAAGGAGAAAAAAATGATTGTCACAACAGCTGAGGAATCAAGATCGCTGGACCGCAGCGTAATGGAGAAGTACGGACTTCCTGAGGACGTTTTAATGGAGAATGCAGGGGCTTCCGTTGTCCGCCTTACAGAAGGCGCCATCCGCTGGGCAGGAGCGTCAGTGACAATTTTATGCGGAACAGGAAATAACGGAGGAGACGGTATGGTAACAGCCCGCTATGCAGCAGAAGCGGGGGCTGGGGTCCTGATCCTGCTTATGGGAAATCCTGCCCATATGGGTCAAAGCGCACAGCATTTCCGTAAAGCGGCTGAAGCCATGGGGATACCGGTTATTCCTGTCAGCAGGGCAGACGAAGCCATTCCCTATCTGGAAAAAGCATCCATTATTGTGGATGCTTTGGTGGGAACAGGAATGAAGGGAACTCTTGGGGGAGAAAAAGCAAAGATAATATCCGCGGTAAATACCTGTGAGGCCATAACCATTTCTGTGGATATCCCCAGTGGAATGTCGGCAGATACAGGAAGAGCAGAAGGTCCTGTAATCATGGCAGACTATACCATTGCTCTGGGGACATGGAAACGGGGCCATGTGCTGTATCCTGGAAGTGAATACAGCGGGAAAGTACTCTATTCATCCATAGGAATCCCCGATGCGGCAAGGAGCGGCGTGCTGTCTTCCGTATCAATGACTGAAACAGAAGATGTAGCAGCATGGCTTCCCATAAGATCACGAATTTCCCATAAAGGGGAAAATGGTTCATTAGGAATTTTTGCCGGCTCATCGGGCATGGAGGGAGCCGGACTTTTGGCAGCACAGGGGGCTCTGTACGGAGGAGCGGGAAAAGTCACACTGGTGACGCCGGAAGAACCGGCCCGGGAACTGGCGGGGCTTATTCCTGAGATCATGGTGACATCCCTTGCCGGTCATACGAAAATGTTCTGTTCTTCCATGGCGGAAACCGCCGCAGAACAGGCAGACGGCTTTGATGCAGCGGCGGTCGGATGCGGTTTAGGACGGTCTCCGGAGACACAGAAATTCGTTGAGATATTCCTCCGCCTTACAGAAACACCGCTGGTGGTGGACGCTGATGCCCTATATGCAGTGGCAGCTTTAAAACTGGAGCCGCGTGACTGTCCGGGGCATTGGATTATGACACCCCACGTAGGAGAATTCTCACGCCTGTGCGGATGTACAGGAGAAGAGATAGAAAAAAATAGAATTGAATCTGCACGGGATTACGCACAGAAACATCAGGTGATCCTTGTACTGAAAGGAGCTCCTACAGTGACAGCCCTTCCCGACGGACAAGCCTGGCTGAATTCCACAGGAAACCCCGGTATGGCAGCCGGAGGCATGGGAGATACACTGACAGGAATTACGGCGGCGCTGGCAGGACAGGGAATGAAACTGCCCCAGGCAGCAGCGGCGGCAGTCTATCTTCACGGACTGGCGGCCGATCTGCTGGCGGAGAAAACGCCGGTGGGCTTTACAGCGTCACAAGTTGCGGAAATGATTCCCCGGGCAAGATATGAGGTCAGCCGGGAATGAAGAAAAACCTTATTGGATTATGGATTCTTCTGTCTTTTATTATTATGGGAATTTTCGTGACAGCAGGATGTACTCCTGGAACAGGACAGAAACAGCCGGGTCCGCAGGCAGGAACAGTACAGCAGACTCCGTCATCAGAGGAGATGTCAGTTCATATACTGGACATCGGGCAGGGAGATGCCATACTGATCGGCAGAGCGGGAGAATGGGCACTGATTGACTCAGGAGATGTGGATCATAGAACCCAAATGAAAGCCTATCTGCAGAAATATGGGGTCAAAGAACTGAAGACTGTGATCATTACCCATCCCCATGCAGACCATCTGGGCGGAATGTATGCGGTCTTTCAGTCAGTCAAAGTAGACCGAATTTACGATGACGGACAGATTACAACGACCAGCACCTACAGAAACTATTTAAAAGAAATCAAAAAAAGGAACATACCTTATGACACATTGAAGGCAGGAGAAACCGTGGCATTGGTGGAAGGGGTTCCCTTTGAAATATTGGGGCCTGTGAAAGCGGCAAAAGACGGACAGGGACATCCGGATTTGAATAACTGTTCCATTGTAGGACGGATTACCTATGGGAAATTCTCCATGCTTTTGACTGGAGACGCAGAAAAAGAAGAAGAAAACAGTATTCTGCAGACATACCGGTCCCATCTGAAGAGTGATGTGCTGAAAGTGGGTCATCATGGGAGCAGAACCAGTTCGGGGATTTCTTTCTTAACGGCAGTCAAGCCGCAGGCTGCCGTTATCTCTGCCGGTGCGGGCAACAGTTACGGACTGCCTCATGACATCACATTGAAAAATCTGGAAAAAATGTCAGTTTCCATTTATAGAACAGACAGGGACGGGACAATAACTGTCCGCACAGATGGTATAAAATATACCCTGGGAAAGGAGCATTCATAATGCATGCAGTCATCGACAGACTGGAAAGCGGGAAAGCGGTTCTGGTGGATGAAAAAGAACAGGAAGCCGTGATTCCGCAAAGCTGGATAGCTCATGCCAGAGAAGGCATGGCACTGGAAATAGAGATCACAGAAGATCCAGAAGGTGAAGAAACAGCCAGAAAAGAAGCGCAGGAACTTTTAAACGGACTGAAGCACAGACAGTAAATCCATATACAGCGGGAAGAACAGGAAGAAGGGAAACGGAATGATAAAACAGAAGGGAAAGATCATGCTTTTGGCTCTGGTGGGCGCTCTTTTGGCGGTAACTGCCGGATGCGGAAAAACACAGCAGGCAGCATCCGAACCGGCGGGGGACGGTTCACAGAAAGTGAAAGTGGCTTATGTGACATATTATGTTCCCTATGACTACCAAAACAGCCAGGGAAACGC
>DIDD01000043.1 GCA_002417965.1 Veillonellaceae bacterium UBA5809 | reverse complement strand
ATCATTATTGGGGGTAAGGGGGTATTATGCGTTCTTTTAGACATAGGGCCTTCCATATCTATATAAAAGGGGCTGCGGAAAAATGATTTCTCATTTTTTCACAGCCCCTTTTTAACTAAAACTCCGTTCCGTTCTGAATTTTTTCAATAGCTTCCCGTGCCGCCTGCTGCGCTGCGTCTTTCTTACTCTTTCCGCATCCCTGCCCCATAGGAATCTCATTGATTTTAATTTCAATCCATATGGTTTTATCGTGATCAGGACCTTCATCCCGGGTAACTTCATAATGAATAGAAGCTTCACCATGCTTTTGAACCAGTTCCTGAAGATCAGATTTATAATCATGATCATAATCACCGCGGTCAATCAAATCAAGAAATTTTTTCAGATGACTTAAAATAAACCGGGAAACCACATCGTAATTATTGTCCAGATAAATAGCTCCAATAACTGCTTCAAAACCATCGCCTAGGATAGATATCCTCTGCCGTCCGCCTGTCATTTCTTCGCCTTTTCCAAGACGCATATAATCGCCCATATGAAATTTAGCAGCACATTCTGCACAGGCTGTTTTACATACAGCACTTGCTTTTGCACGTGTCAATTCCCCTTCAGGCCATGTGGGAAAACGGAGAAAAAGATATTCTCCAATCACTAAATCAAGCACCGCATCCCCTAAAAATTCCAGGCGTTCATTATCATGAATCACTTCATTTTTATGTTCATTGGCATAAGATGTATGCGTCAGGGCTGTATTCAGCAATTCTATATTCTGAACCGGAATATGATTGTCCTCTGCAAACTTTCTTACCTGATCCAGACGGAATTTCCGACGGTTTTCAAAATGACTCATGACTCAAAGCGCCGCAGCACAATCACGGCGTTATGACCTCCAAATCCAAAAGAGTTCGACATGGCTGCATTGACTTCAGCATGACGTCCGCCCTCCTTGACATAGTCAAGGTCGCATTCGGGATCAGGCTGCTTCAAATTAATAGTGGGATGCACCTGATTATGTTCAATGGAAAGTGCGCATACCGCTACGCCTACAGCGCCGGCTGCACCCAAAAGATGGCCTGTCATGGACTTGGTTGAGCTGACCGGAATTTCATAAGCATGCTTGCCCAAGAGTTCTTTAATGGCATGGGTCTCACAGACATCATTTAATTCTGTGGACGTTCCATGGGCATTAATATAATCAATATCTTCCGGCTTCATTTCCGCATCCTGAAGGGCAATCTCCATGCAGCGAAGCTGCTGTGTGCCGCCGGGTCTGGGTGCTGTAACATGATATGCATCCCCATTGGTGCCGTATCCGCATACTTCCGCATAAATATGCGCGCCCCGTTTAACAGCATGCTCCATTTCTTCCAGAATCAGGACAATACTGCCTTCCCCCAAAACGAAACCGTCTCTCCGGCTGTCAAACGGACAGGATGCTTCTTCCGGAGGGCAGTCCCTTGTGGACATGGCCTTCATGGCCGCAAAGCCAGCCATGGGCGCTTTTGTCACAGCCGCTTCCGTGCCTCCTGCAAACATGACATCTGCATCGCCGTACTGAATCATACGCAGGGAAAGTCCGATGGCATTATTCCCTGATGCGCAGGCCGTAACATCCGTAAGAACAGGTCCCATCAATTCAAAATGGATAGATACCTGTCCTGATGCCATATTGGCAATCATCATGGGAACGGCGAAGGGATTCACCTTGGAAGGCCCTCTCTTTTCAATCCGGAGAACGGTATCTTCCATGGTCGCCACACCGCCTATTCCGGTACCGAGAATCACCCCTGCCCGTTCATGGTTTTCCTTTGACATATCCAATTGTGCATCATCTGCCGCCATGATAGCTGCCGACAGGGCAAACTGTGCATTTCTATCCATATGGCGTATAGACTTTTTATCCTTAATAAATACCATAGGATCAAAGTCCTTGACTTCACCCGCAATTTTTACGGGAAAGTCCGATGCATCAAATTGTGTAATCGGTCCTATACCGGATTTTCCCTTTAAAAGATTATCCCAAAAAACCTGTGTCCCTATTCCAACAGGAGAAACAACACCAATTCCTGTGATAACAACTCTTCTTTTCATGATCACCGCACCTCACTCTAAATATAGAAGCCTCTATGGGCAGTCTGGATCAACACGCCGCAGTATTCCTGAGGAAACCTCAAAAAAACGGGCAGAACACCCTATCCGCTTTTTTCATATTTTCTCATAAATGATGGTTGAGCCGGGGAAACTGTCTGTTCCCCGGCATCATTTCCATTACTGAATCTGCTTATCAATATAGTCCACAGCGTCACGGACAGTCTTAATTTTTTCTGCCGCATCATCGGGAATTTCAATTTCAAATTCTTCTTCAAATGCCATAATCAGCTCTACGATATCCAAAGAATCTGCACCGAGGTCGTCAATGAACGTGGAATCTATCTGTACATCAGCTTCATTGGCTCCCAGCTGATCCACAACGATTTTTTTCACTCTATCAAATGTGCTCATCGATTTCACCCCCTTTCATGGAATATTACACATCATTGATTATATTACATAACCATTCCGCCGTCTACTTGCAAAACCTGTCCCGTAATGTAGGACGCCTGTTCTGATACAAGGAAGCACACTGCATCCGCTACATTTTCCGGTGTTCCCATATGTTTCATCGGGATGGAGGAAATCATGCCCTCACGAATTTTATCAGGAATTGCCTGTGTCATAGATGTCTGGATAAATCCAGGAGCCACTGCATTTACACGGATCCCCCGCCCAGCCAGTTCTTTGGCAGCAGTTTTAGTCATACCAATCAGACCCGCCTTGGCCGCTGCATAATTTACCTGTCCCACATTGCCCGTCAGTCCTACCACCGAGGTAATATTAACAATACACCCGTGCCGCTGTTTCATCATCAGCACTGATGCCCCCTGAAGCATAAGAAATGCTCCTGTCAAATTTGTACGGATAACTGTGTTCCAATCCTCTTCCTTCATCCGTATCAAAAGAGCATCTCTGGTGATACCTGCATTGTTGACCAGTACATCTATATGTCCCCACTGCTCCTTCACGGACTGGTAAATACGCGCCACATCACTGGAGCATGATACATCCCCCTGCATAAGGACAGAAGCGCCTCCCTGCCGTTCAATTTCCCGGCAGACAGATTCCGCTTCCTCCTTGTGTCCTGCATAGTTAATACCTACTGTATATCCCAAAGATGCCAGATGAATCGCCGCTGCACGCCCGATTCCGCGGGAAGCGCCTGTTACAAGTGCGGTCAGAGCCGTTTCTGCCATAATTAATTCTCCTTCATAAATGACAATGCTGTCCGCAGACTTTCCTCATCTTCCACATGAACTGACGGAATACTTTTATCAATTCTATGGGTAAATCCTGTGAGCACCGTCCCCGGACCGCATTCCAGAGCCGCCTGCATGCCTCCCTGGATCATTGTTTTCACAGAGTCTTCCCAAAGCACTGGATGAGCTGCCTGCATGACAAGATTATGCTGTATCTGAGCAGCCTCTGTTTCAAATTTCGCTGTATAATTCGAGACTACCGGAATTTTTGCATCTTTAATTTCAATTTTTTCCAGAATTTCTTTCAGCTTCATGGCTGCCGGTTCCATTAATGTGGAATGAAAAGGCGCACTGACCCGAAGCATGATAGCCCTTCTGGCACCGGCTTCCTTAATTTTTTCACAGGCCTTCTCCACAGCCTGTGTCTCTCCTGCAATTACGACCTGCCCCGGGCAGTTAAAATTCACTGCCTGTACAGGACCTATTCCTTTTGAAATATCCCGGCAGACTTGTTCAATTGAATCCCTGTCAAGCCCCACAATAGCCGCCATTCCTCCCTGACCGATCGGAACCGCTTCCTGCATAAAACGTCCCCTCATATGCACCGTATACACGGCATCTTCAAACTTCAGTGCTCCGGCTGCGACCAACGCAGAATATTCCCCCAAACTGTGCCCGGCTGCCATGTCGGGAGTCACGCCATGTTCCCCCAGCACCGTCCAGCAGGCTACACTGGCTGTCAAAATAGCCGGCTGGGTAAACTCTGTTTTCATTAATTCACTGTCCGGACCTTCGAACATAAGCTTCGAAATTGAAAACCCCAAGACCCGGTCTGCTTCTTCCAGAATCTTTTTAACGCTTCCATACTGTTGGGAAAGATCATGAACCATTCCCACCTTCTGCGATCCCTGTCCAGGAAATAAAAATGCTGTTTTCATCGAATCACCCCACTGCAGAAAAATTTACATCCAACGCATCACTACACTGCCCCAGGCCAGACCTGCGCCAAAACCAGTCATTACAATACGGTCTCCATGGTGCACCCGCCCTGACCGGACGGCTTCATCCAGGGCAATCCCCACAGAAGCTGCCGATGTATTTCCATATTTTTCTATATTTATAAACAGTTTATCTGCCGGAATGTCCAGCTTTTTGGCTGTAGCCTGTATAATGCGGTAATTGGCCTGATGTACAATCAGAAGATCAATATCTTCCTTCGTCATATCCGCTTTCTCCAGAGCCCGCAAGGTTGTCGAATCCATATGGCGGACAGCGGCTTTGAACACCTCGGATCCTTCCATGTGAATATAAATTCTTCCCGAATCAATGGCTCTGTGTGTGACCGGTTCAGCCACACCGCTGGCCGGAATACTAAGAATATTGCCAAGGCTTCCGTCAACACCCATGTCGGCTCCCAGGAATCCATATCCTTCCTCTACAGGACCAAGTACAGCAGCTCCGGCACCGTCTCCAAATAAAATACAGGTATTCCTGTCATTCCAATTAACTACACGTGAAAGAACCTCGGCTCCGATCACCAGCACCTTTTTATACATACCTGTGCGTACCATCTGTGATCCTACAGAAACTGCATAAACAAACCCTGCACATCCGGCAGAAAGATCTATGCCTCCTGCTTTTGTGCATCCCAGTTTTTGCTGTACCATACAGGCCGTGGAGGGAACTGTGTAATCGGGAGATGCCGTGGCAACAATTATAAAATCAATTTCCTCCGGTGAAATGCCGGCTGCATCCATGGCCTGCTGTGCAGCTTTAGATGCCAGGTCCGATGTATCTTCATTGTCTGCCGCCAAATGCCTTTTCTCAATGCCCGTCCTTGTACGGATCCATTCATCCGATGTATCAACCATATTTTCCAGATCAGCATTAGTCAACACTCTTTCAGGAACATAATGCCCTGTTCCCAAAATTCCGGCTCCTGTCAATTGCTGCATATTTTTTTATTTCCTCCCTTAAGCAGATAAGAATTTTTTAAAAATCAGCCTTCTGCATCTATCTGCATTTTCTGCTCTAACGTTTCTGTATTTATATCACCCACAGCTGCTGCGATAACTTCACATACCCGTTCATTGCATATCCGTTCTGCCAGACCCACAGCATTTTTAATGGCCTTTGCCCGGGATGCTCCATGGCAGATCACAAGACCGCCCCGAATCCCCAGCAGAGGCGCACCGCCGTATTCCGCATAATCAATTTTCTTCATCATTCCCCGTTTGAGTGCAGGATGGACTGCCAAAGCGCCTAACTTGGCAACAAGTCCCCCTTCTGAAATGGAGTCTTTTACAAGCTGCATGAAGAAAGTGCTTAATCCCTCTGCAAATTTCAGCACTACATTCCCGGTAAATCCATCTGTCACAATCACATCAAATTTCCCCGACGGAATATCACGTCCTTCTGCATTTCCGGCAAAGGGAACTGCTTTTTGCCGGCTTAGTTTCGCAAAAGTTTCTGCTGCCACAGGACTTCCTTTAATGCTTTCTTCACCAATATTAAGCAGCCCTACCCGGGGTTCCTGAATATGATGAACCAGACGTGCATACCAATATCCAAGAAGTGCATTCTGAACCAGATTTTCACTGTTTGGCTGTGCACTGGCTCCTGAATCAATTAAAAAGGTGTGTCCGCCCTTCATATTTGGAATCGGTGTTAAAATAGCAGGGCGTTCAATACCCGGAATTCTTCCTATTCCCAAAAGTCCCGCTGCTACAGCAGCACCAGTTGAACCAGGTGCCACCATGGCACCGCATTCTCCGGAGCGCACCAAACTGGCTGCCACTGAAACTGAAGCATCCTTTTTCTTCCTAAAAGCCAGACCGGGATGTTCATCCATTTCAATGACCTGTGAGGCATGATGCACGGAAATCAAAGGATCATGTTCCGCATTTTCCCTTCGCAGGATCGGTTCAATCTGTTCCTTATCTCCTACCAGAACAACAGAGATATGGAATTCCCTTGCTGCCTGAATACCCCCTAAAACAATCTCTTCAGGCGCAAAATCTCCGCCCATTGCATCTATTGCAATTTGAATCATGAAAAATCACACACCTCTGTCGGCCAATATATTCATAATAAACTTGGCTCGAAATACTTCTGAATCCCGGTCAGTAATAAAGACCCAAACATACTGACGCTGTCCCCTCATCCTAATCACACGGGCTCTCGCAATCAAAGCCGCCCCTGCTCCTATGGGTTTTTTATATTTGATATTTCCCACCTGTGTAGACTCAAAAGGCTTGTTCACAACGGCTTCCGCCAGCCCTGCAGCCATCCCATAGAGTCTTTCCGCAGGAATAAACCCAGCACTGTTCAGCATGGAATCTGTCGTTGTCATTAAAGCAATTCCTTTTTCTCCAGGAGTTAAATCAATGATTTGAACATCAGAGCGCAGATCCATAGGCTGACTTGATACATCCTGCGCCATTTTCTGCATGCGGTCACGCAGTTGGGGAATTCCCAGTGTCTGCCTGTCTAACCGGACAGTTGCCACAGATACTCCCAATATTTCCGATAAGTCCTGATCTGTTAAAAAAGGCTTTTTCCGCAGTTCGCGGATCATAATCTGATGACGTTCCTCTTTACTTAATCGTTTCATCCCAACCACCTTTTTATGACCTACTCCTAATACTATATCACAAATTATTTTTGCACGCATGCCCTGTCAATTATAATTTATAATTTTCACTCTGCAAAAAAGAGAACATTCCCTCTGCCAGCCACGCAATGCCTGTTTCCAGCACACTTTTTACAGCATCAGACTTTAAATATTTCGCTGTATTTTTTTCTAAATGAGAATGAAAATTTTATCATTATCAATCCTTTTACCATTAACAGAAATTATAAAATTTCCATTTTATATTGATTTATTGGGTCTTCAAGAGTAAACTACAACCATCAAGAATGAATTGAAAATATATTTTTATATTTTTTATGGTTTTTGTTTGAATATATGGTACTGACTGTATAAAAAAAATACCATATTAGATAAAGGAGTCAGCCATGTCATTATTACCTCTTCGTATCGGAAATCTTGCGGCCCGTATTCCCATTATACAGGGTGGCATGGGAATTGGTGTCAGCTTGTCAGGACTGGCCGGCGCCGTTGCCAAGGAAGGCGGAATCGGCATTATATCTGCAGCACAGCCGGGATTTCAAGAGCCGGATTTCCTCACCAATACTTTTGAAGCCAATTACCGTGCTTTATCTTCTCATCTGAAAAAGGCCAGAGAAACTGCAAGAAACGGCATTATCGGCGTCAATATCATGTGCCGTGCCAATCACTACGAAGAATATGTCCGCTGCGCGGTCCGCAACTGTGCTGACATCATATTCTCAGGAGCGGGACTCCCGATTGATCTTCCTTCTCTGGTAAAAGGTACTGCTTCAAAAATTGCTCCTATCATAGGCACCCCAAAAGCTGCCAGAGTCATTTTGAAAATGTGGGACCGCCACCATCACTGTACAGCAGACATGGTGGTCATTGAGGGGCCGAAGGCCGGCGGCCATCTGGGATATACACAGGATCAGCTGGAAGCTCTCAAAGACAGCGGATATGAAAAGCAAATCCTTGAGATTCTTGATATCGTCCATGAATATGAAAAAAAATATGAAAAAAAGATTCCTGTCATTTTTGGCGGCGGTGTTTTTGACAAGAAGGATATCGAGCACTATCTCTCTCTTGGCCTCTCGGGCGTTCAGATGGCTACCCGCTTTGTGGCCACAAGGGAATGCGATGCCGCAGAATCTTTTAAGCAGATGTATGTCAAGGCCCGTGAGGAAGATATTACCCTGGTTGAGAGTCCGGTTCACATGATAGGCCGCGCTATCAACAATCCCTTTGTCAAACAGGTGAAAAATTTCCGTGAAGATGTCACGCAATGCTTCCATTGCCTTCGTGACTGCAATCCAAAGGAAATTCCCTACTGCATTACGGCCGCTTTAATTCGGGCTGCCCGCGGTGATGTAGACCATGCCCTTGTTTTCTGTGGCTCCAATGCATGGCGTGTCAAAGAAATTACGTCCGTACATAATCTGATGAAAGAACTTTCAGAATAAAAATCTCAAAAGCAATATTGGCTTTGAAATAACTATTATTTTATACGGAACTTTAAGGTCATTCCTGCAGTGATTCTTGAGTTCCGTATTTTGATGGAATTTCTAAATTTCAAGAGCATGAAGCCGCCAAAAGCCGGCAGATTACTTTATAATCTGCCGGCTTTTGGAATTTCCCTATTAAAAAATCTGACCATTCAAGGAATCTCAAACCGGGATGACATGGGATGTCCTTCCTGTTACTTCAAATGATGGCTTCCCCGTTCGGTCAGAGGGATATGTTTTTTACACAGAGGACATTCTTCCGGTTTATAAGTCGGAACCTCCAAATGCAGGAGAGGATGCACTTTATTCTTTGGAACACCAAAATCGGCCTGCCCGCCGGACCGGTCAACTAAAAGGCCGATTCCCACAATATCTCCCTCTGCCCGATTAACAACATTAACCACTTCTTTGATAGAACCTCCCGTGGTGACAATATCTTCTACAATAAGCACCTTTTCTCCAGGATCAATATGAAACCCCCGGCGGAGAGCCATCACACCATTTTCACGTTCTGTAAAAATAGAACGCACTCCCAAAATACGAGCTGTAACCTGAGAAAGAATAATACCTCCTGTGGCAGGTCCTATCACTGTCTGTATGCCCCTGCCCTGAAAATATTCGGCTATATCCCGGCATAGCTGCTCTGTATATTCCGGATGCTGAAGAACATTGAATTTTTCCACATATAAAGAACTGTGAAGTCCCGATGTTAAAAGGAAATGTCCCTCTAAAATAGCCCGCGTTTTTTTCAGCAGCGTTTTGACTTCTTCTTCATTCATCATTATTCTTCCCTCATTTCATTTAGAATCAGACTGACTGCCTCTGCCGGATTTTCTGCCTGTGTAATGGGACGGCCTATTACAAGCTGTGAAGCGCCGTCCCGAAGAGCCTGCGCCGGTGTAGCCACACGTCTCTGATCATCTGTATGTGAAAAAACAGGCCTGATGCCAGGTGTTACAATAGCAAAATCACTCCCGCACACACGCCGTATGGCAGCCGCTTCACGGGGCGATGCAATTACTCCGTCAGCACCTGCATCGCGGGATATTTCCGCCAGACGCAGAACATGTTCCTGAATAGGGAGGTGCCCTCCGATTTCTGCCCATCCCTGATCATCAAAACTGGTCAGGACTGTCACTGCAAGAATTTTGGGCCGCTCTACCCCTAATTCTTCTGCAGTCTGCCGGGCCGCCTTTGACGCAGCCGTAATCATGGACCGCCCGCCTGTAGCATGAACAGTAATCAAATTAACGCCAAGACGCGTTACCGATGAAACACTGTGTCCTACTGTATTGGGAATATCATGAAGTTTCAAATCTAAAAAAATTTTTTTGCGGTGTTCTCTTAAATATCTGACTGTTTTACGGCCTGCGCCATAGTAGAGCTCCATGCCTATTTTATAAAAAGACACAGACTCTCCCAGTCTTTCCACCAAATTTTTCATTTTTTCAAAAGAATCCACATCAAGTGCTACAATAAGACGATCATCTGCCATACGTTCTTTTCTCTCCCGTTGTTGAAATTATTCCGAGTCCTATTATGACATGACTGCAGAAAACATGTCAATCTATTTCGTCGTACCTGTTCCCTGTGATTTCTCCATTTCCTGAATCGTATGGACAGTGACCAGATTGAAATCCATAGGTGTATCCAAGGATGCCACTTTATTAAAACCGACCCCCAGTTTTCCTACATAAAATTCAATGGCTTCCCCCTTACGGTTAATCCGTGCTGCATAGATATTTTTCTCCCGGTCGACATCTACAAGCCTAAACATTCCCGGCGGTGAAATAACTCTCCAGCTGCTGTCTCCTCCATTGAAAGTATACATGACCCCCCGGTCCGCATCATCATAAAAGAGTCTGTCTTCATCATAAAAAACAGCAATTTTACCAATGTCTGAAGTCTGTACGTAAATCCGCCTCGTATCATAATTGGCATCCGTCCGGTAAATTCTGTACAGGCCCTGGCCCACCTGCATCTTCATATATACTGCATTTGTAGCAGTTGAATATGCTACCCCCACAATTTTACTGTTTTTTGGAAGGTCATCAACGGGAGCATCTGACTCGTGATTAGGGCTGTCAGGATTATATCGTGCAAGAGTTACATTCCACCGTCCGCCCTTCCAGTGGGCAGGATAAAGTGCCATCAGCGCCAGATTCCTGTCAGGAAGCCATTCGAAAAACGAAACCCCCTGTCCTTTTAGATCTGCCACTTGGGGACTCCCCAGATTTTTTGCATCATAAATTGTCACAGATGTATCCGATACATCTGCCATATATCGATAATCATGGGAATAATAAGGTTTTCCCTGAAGCTTCACACCTGCAAAAGCTTCTTTATCCGCTTTGGCTGTCTGGTCTGATTTATTGATGTCCGACACATTATAATCGGAAGCCGGTGCAAATAGAACCTGATCTAGATAAAAGTAGGCCCCTCCCTGCACTAGAATTCCTGCACCAAAGCACAGCAGAACCTTTTGTAATCCCTGTTTCACCGCTGCCTCCCTTACTTCACAATAAAAGCTGTAGGAATCATTCTTTCTCCCAGCAAATCTGCCGGTTTATTAACAACCTGACCGTTAAAATATAAAGTCGTACTGGATCCTCCGTCTAAATTCGCTGCAATATATGCACCCTGCTCATACATAATATTCTGCACATCGGCCAAAGAAGCCCCTATACTATACCCCGGCTGGCGCCCGTCAATCACTAGAAAAAGAATGGTCCCATCCTTTCGTTGCCCGATGGCGGTCCTGGGACTGATGCCCCAGCCGCCGTCGCCATTATGAATCATCTTTTCACCGTTGACAATCAGAGGCGGCCCAAAGCTGAGCCCCTCTATGGCCCCCAGTTCACTGAGTTCCTTTTTGTTATATTTCCCGGCAATCAGATTGCCGCTTTTAGTCATACCGATAAAATCCACTTTCTCATCATTATCAACCTGCTGTCCAAGCAGATATTTCCCCTTATGAAGGATAAATCCATAAGGCAGACGTCCGGTTCCCGTTCCGTTTGGATCATAGAATCCTCCACCGTTAATCGCTGCGACGGCCCCGCTTTTAATTGCAATATTACTGGTTGTATCGCCTTTTTCATTAATATCCTCCGCTGTGGCCACCTGAATGCGGTGAGGATCCGGAATTTCGAGAATATATCCTACAAACCGGTTGGATTCTATTTTTCTTATCTGCAGAGAAGCATCTGTTCTGGTTTTAAATGAAAAAACTTCCTGTCTGGGAACTGAACTGACACTTCCCAATATACTGTCAAGCTGCTGCTGATCAAAAAGCCATGTAATATACTGGGGATGGCGGGAACGGATGATGGCTCCTACTACGGCTCTTTTTAGATTTCCAAAGGGCCCAAATAATACAATAAAAGGGGATGTAATCATAAAAAAGACCAGCGTCACGATTATAAACTTAAAGAATGTACTTTTGACAAGACGTTTCATCGCCGCCCCCAGTTTTATGAAATAATGGAATAATTGTCTTTATTCAGACGCTCAATAAACCGTGCTTTATTCACTTCATTGCCGATCCACACCCGCTTCAGCTCAAAAGGATAACTTCCGACGCGGACCCGCCCCGCATCTGTAGTAACTGCCATTTGTATCCCCGCCGCCTTGAGCATGCTTTCAATCTGTTCATCATAGTCGCCATAAGGATAGCAAAACCAGGGATTGTCCAGTCCCAGCTCCTGCTTCAGAGCTGCCTGGGAACGGGTAATTTCCTGCTGCTTTTCTTCCTGGGATAATTCATGCATTTTGGGGTGGGACACAGTATGATTTCCTATAGTTACCATATGGCTGGCCTTCATATCACGGAGCTGATCCCATGTAACGCGGTTTGCCGTACCCACCTGGCCTGTAATCACAAAGATAGTCCATGGGAAATTATACTCCTTCATGATAGGATACACCACTGTATAATTATCTTCATATCCGTCATCAAAAGTGATGCATACCGGCTTATCCGGCAGAGGCGCTCCTTTTGTCACATAATCATACAATTCCTGCATTGTGACCGGATGGTAGCCGTTGTCCTTCAGATACTGCATCTGCCATCTGAAATTATCCGCAGTCATAACAGCTGCATTATTTTTGATATTGCCAATCATATGATACATAAGAATAGAAACCCCAGGAGGCACACTATAGGATATACCGGGATCTCTTTTCCATGTTTTTTCTCCGCTCTGTGCTGAAGCCGGCGGAACAGCCCGGGCCGCGGGGAAAAAACTGCATCCTGTGAATGAAACAGTTCCTATCAGAAACAGTGTCAACAGAAAGCATAACATCCATTTCCTTTTTAACCGCCTGTACGGATGACTATTCATAAATAGAAGCTCACTCCCTGCAGAGAGGAAATGTCATACAGTGAGGCCCTCCTCCGGATTTGCATATTTCAGATATATTCACTTCAATGACCGTCATGCCCCGTTTTTCCATCAGCCGGTTGACAGGATGATTTGAAGCAAGCGCCACGACCGTCCGGTCTCCCAGTGCCTGCACATTGCTCCCCAATTTCATTACATAATCAGCCGGAACGTCAATCATCTCAATATCGCGCCGTCTGACTTCTTGCAGAAATTCAGCAGGAAGCGCCGGTTGATAAACCAGAGCCAAATGTTCATCCACCAGATTAAAGAGAAGATCCACATGCAGATAAACCGGATCGGCAGGAACTGGAATCACACGGTACCCCAATGGTTCCACGGCCATGCGGATTTCCTCAATTCCCATGGCATCGGACCGCGCCACCATTCCTATAGCCAGTGTATGTTCATCAAGGAATATGAAGTCTCCCCCTTCGAAGTGTCCTTCCCTGACCTGGCAGATCAAAGGAATTCCTAAATCTTTCATTTTTTGAGAATAGTCTACAGTTTCTTTTTCTCTGATAGGGACCGCATAGCGTCCAAGAATATAGCCTTCTTTTATACAGGCCCCAAAATCCCTTGCAAAAACACTGTTCGGACGTTCTGTATCTGCTGAAAGTTCCTCAATATCAATTCCCTGTCTGCGATATACGGACTGAAGCTCTTCATATTCCCGCTTCATGATTGCCTTGTCAAATGGAATCCCTACATATCGCGACGCAATTTTATTAATGGGACGTGCTTCCAAAAAAGAAGGGGCCGACATCAGTACTTTTGTTAATTTTCCTGCACCATTCTTGACAAACATGATCTCATCCTCCAAGATGCAATTTGATATTTTATTTTACTACAAATTATACAATACAGCAAACCAGAACCGTCTCTTCTCTTGGTTGGACTTATTCAATTTTCATGTCACCGGACACATGTTATAATGACAGAAATGTATTCTTCCCATGAAATAATTTTTCCCCCTACAGGAAGGTGACCTCATGAAACACTATCTGATGCCCCTACTTTCCTGCCGGACTGTCTTGTGCCTGACGGTTTCAGGATCGGTTCCTGACTCTTCTGTAACCGGTGCCCGATGTCCAGACCGCACGGCCGTCACATTCTTGTTATGCGCATTGTGATCGATCACTCACATTCTCTTCAGGCATCCCCCCGGGGCCATGACAGACGCAGATTCACCTTGATATTAATAAATAGTCCTCCTTCCGAAAGATAGGGGATATCATATGATCTTTCTTTTCATCTGACTCTGTCTGGCTCTGGAAGTTTTCCATGGTCAGTCCGATATACATATTTTTCTCTTAACAGCAGATGGTTCCATCCAAAAGTCTGCCCGTATTGTGATTGATATGTCTAATTTCAATGCAGCGCCTGATCTTTCTTTTATATCTCCGTCTCTTTTTAGAACTTCCGGATGTGTAAAAAGAAGCATCATCCGCAGAAAAGCGGAGCTAAGTCCATCCTTGCAAAAGACCGGAACCAAGGCTCAGACAAGCCTTATTCATTCGTTATATCCGAACTGCAGGCCCGCTTCAATAAGGAAGATCTCAATATAATCGATATTTTCCCCTGCTACGTATATTGACTTTTTCTCCCATCCCGCAACAAACTGATTTGCAGTCTGTTATCACATCAAGGCAACTCATGAGATCCATCTGACCGATGCTCTTCGTCAGGCGGCAGCCAGATATCTCATCAGTTTGTCCGACAGCATGCATCAGAAAAATGATTTTTATGTCAATATTCATACCTCTATTCCTCCTATTCCTATGAAAATGGAATGGAACTCAAATCCCCGCCAACTGAAGATTCCGATTTCTTCATGATGACCAAAAAGCATAGGACCGGCTCTTTTTTGATAATATCTGAATCATCTGGTTAATTTCTTCAAGGAGTTGTTTATTGATGAAAAAAATATATCTGATTGTTGTATCTGCTGTTTATATAATAACCGCATTCTCTGGATGCGGACCTGCACAGCCCCGAAGCCGCACCGCTGCCTCCGTCTCTTCTTCTGCTGCATTATCGGAACAGCGTCCTCCTGCTTCCCGTGACAGCCGGATGACTGTATACATCCCTACAGAAACCGCCCTGTATGTAAAACCCATAACAGTCACCGTTCCTGCTGGTGAAAAAAATCCTAAAAATGCTTTAACTGCCATGCTCCAATTAGACCGCCAGCAAAAACATCCTATTCTTCCGGAAGCATTATCGATTCAGTCTGTCGATGTAGAAAAAGGAACCGCTTATGTAAATTTTTCTAAAGAACTCCATGGACTGCAGGGAGGAAATACTGCAGAAAGCTTATTCATTGCCATGACCGTCAATACGCTGACTGAATTCCCTGATATTCAAAGTGTACAGTTCTCCATTCAAGGCCGTCCCATAAAGAAACTTTCCGGCTATAGGGATATGACCGCCCATTTCCAACGTGAAAAAGATATGATCTATGAATAGAAAATTTTCCCTATTTGTGACAAATTTCTGCCTATGTCTCTTTGCTGAATCAGCCATAAAAAAATCAAATTGGTTTTTTTATGGCTGATTTTCATAAATTCTGTTACCTTTAATATAGATGAAGGTCGATATAAAGAGTACCAGAAAGGATGTGTTTGTCATGTCTAAAGCAACCGATTATACAGGATTTGAGCTTCAGTGGATTGACGGCCGATGGATCACTGGGAGCGACAGCCGCCATATCAATCATGATATCAACCCCTATGACCAGACAGAACTGCTTCAAATTCAGGGAGCCTCGCGCAGTGATGTGGACCGTGCTTATAAATCTGCGGAAAAAAACCAGACGGAATGGGCCCGTGATCCTTCTCTGCGAATGAAGGTCCTGGAAAATGTTCTGCTGGTCATGAAGAACAGAAGAGATGAAATAATTGACTGGCTGATCCATGAATCGGGAAGCACACGGATCAAGGCCCAGGTTGAATGGGAACTGGCCTATCACATAACAGAACGTTCTGTACACTATCCTCTGGAAGCAGAGGGCCGGATTGTTCCGTCAATTTTTCCCGGGCAGAGCAGTTATGTCTACCGCGAGCCCGTAGGAGTTATCGGAATCATCAGTCCATGGAATGTTCCCCTGCACTTAACCATGAGATCACTCGCTCCGGCATTGGCTCTGGGCAATACGGCTGTATTAAAACCAGCCAGCAATACGCCTGTCACGGGCGGACTTCTTTGTGGGAAAATTTTTGAAGAAGCCGGCCTTCCTGCCGGCGTGCTTCATGTTATCGTCGGAGCCGGAAACGTTATCGGAGATTACTTCGTAGAGCATCCCATACCTTCTTTTATCTCATTTACCGGTTCTTCTGCCGTGGGACGGGAAATCGGTATTAAAGCCATGTCCGGGGCGCGTATAAAAAGAGTCGCACTGGAACTGGGCGGTAACTCTCCGTTTGTTGTTCTGGATGATGCTGATATTGATCTGGCCGTATCCAGTGCCATCGCCGGTAAATTTTTTCATAATGGACAAATCTGCATGAGTACCAACCGTATTATCGCCGACAAAAAAATTCATGATGAACTGGTTGAAAAATTGGTAAAAGCCGCCCAGGAGCTGAAGGCCGGAGACCCTTCCCTGCCCGATACAGACATCGGCCCTATCATTGATAAAACACAGGTTCTTGCTATCGAAGAAAAGATAAAAAATGCCATAGCCGGCGGGGCCGATCTGCTTCTTGGCGGAAAAACGTCAGGACAGATTATTCCGCCTCATATTCTGGATCATGTACATCCTTCCTCTTCCATTGTTAAAGAAGAAATCTTTGGTCCGGTACTTCCCATTATTACCGCCCGGGATGAGACGGAAGCACTCCGTCTTGCCAATGACACAGATTACGGCTTATCCAGTGTCGTCTTTACCCGTAATATGGAACGGGGGCTTCATTTTGCCCGGAAAATCCGTGCAGGAATGACCCATATCAATGGTTCCAGTGTAAATGACCAGGTAAATGCCCCCTTCGGCGGAGAAAAAAATTCCGGAACCGGTCGTTTTAACGGGCACTGGATCATGGATGAATTTACCCGCCTTCACTGGATTACTTATCAAAGTACTGCCCTCTGATATCAGATGAACCTGCAAATTTTTCCGTCTTTTCTTAAAAGAAATAATGGGTATTTTATAAAAAAAGAGTCCATCGCAATGGTTTGAGTTTTTTTATGGTAGCATCAAAATATCTTGACATCAAGATATTTTGATGCTACCATATAGGCATCGATGGAATTCGATTGAGAGGATGAACCGCCATGGATAATTCCGGGGTTAAATTGGTTCTGTCGTTTGTCAGAAGTTATTATGCACTCTGCATCCCGATGGAAAAAAATATCCGTCAGTTTGGTCTTACTGTCAGCGAATTCGGTGTCCTTGAGGCCCTCCTTCACAAAGGGGATCTGCCGGTTCAGAAACTGGGCCGTATTATTCTGGTCACAAGCGGTTCCATGACATATATTGTCAACAAGCTTGAGAAAAGAGGCTATGTCGAAAAATATCAATGCCGTAAAGACGGGCGTATCTGGTATGTTAAACTGACTGACCAGGGATATCGTTTTATTTCCCGTATATTTCCGGAGCATGAAAAATTTTTAAATTGTCTGCTGTCTGAAATTCCGCAGGAAAAACAAAAGAAACTAATCAAAGATCTGCTTCATTTTAGAAGAATCATAAATCATACTGCCGGACCTGACAGCAAATCATAATAGGGATAGCCCCATGATCTGTTATTTGAGAGGAGATATTTACAATGGAATTTGTTAATGCACTGAAAAAGAGAAGAACCTATTACAGCATCAACCGCAGCCTGCCTGTATCGGAAGAAAAGATCATAGAAACTGTGCAGGAAGTAACTGAAGCAACACCGGATGCTTTTAATATGAAAAGCGCCCGTGTAGTCATTGCTATCGGCCAGAAGCAGGATGCATTGTGGGATACTGTATACGATGCATTTGGGGGGAAAGTAGCCCATGAAAAGATCGACAGCTTTAAATCCGGTGCTGGTACTGTTTTGTATTTTATTGATGAAAATGTTGTCAAAGGCATGCAGGAACAGTTTGCCGCCTATGCAGATAATTTCCCCAAATGGGCTAATCATGCCAACGGCATGCTGCAGTCCAATGTATGGACGGCGCTCCGTCAACTGGATGTGGGCGCTTCACTTCAGCATTATAATCCCGTTATTGACAAGGCCGTCAGAAAGCTTTTTGACCTCCCTGAAAACTGGATTTTAGTTGCGGAAATGCCTTTCGGCGGTATTGTTTCTGAACCGGATGCCAAGCCTTCAGAAAATA
>DIDD01000048.1 GCA_002417965.1 Veillonellaceae bacterium UBA5809 | reverse complement strand
ATTATACCCCTCCTTTTTGTAGGAAAATTCCCCACTTTTATGCCAAAATCGTGGTAAAAATGGATTATAATGTTTTATCTATTAAAATCCCGGAGTTATCATGAAAATCACTATAACCCCGGGATGCGTCATTTTTGTCCAATCTTTTAAAAGGACTTACTCATATTTTTTTACGTGCGGTAAACATTTTCCTTTTAGCAATACATGTTTTTTCCTGATCAGGACTGCACTGGATCATAAGGCTCAAGACGCTGTCTTAGAGTCATTGAGCCTTTTTGATCTCTTTTTTCCGCTGTTTTCTGAAAAATGTCCTGACTGTTAAGAACCCCTTCTTCAGCAATTTTCTTTTCCCATGTACCGTCAGCCTGCATGACATGGGCTTTTTGATTATCTGTCATTTCTGTTATCACCATCTGCTTGACACGCTCTCTAAGATCCGGATCCTGGATAGGAACCATCAGTTCTACACGGTCATTCAAATTTCGGGGCATCCAGTCAGCACTCCCTATGTATAATTCTTCCCGTCCTCCATTTCTGAACCAGAAAACACGGCTGTGTTCAAGAAAACGTCCTACGATACTCCGTACCGTTATGTTCTCACTCACAGAGGGAATTCCTGGTTTCAGCACACATATTCCTCTCACAATAAGCTCAATTTTTACTCCGGCATGAGACGCTTCATATAATTTTGCAATAATTCCCGGATCGAGAAGTGCATTCATTTTTGCCACCATATGAGCAGACTCTCCCTGTCTGGCAAACTGAATTTCTCTGTCAATAAAGTGAATGCATTTTTCTCTCATATTCAGAGGCGCCACAATAAATGAATCCCATAGCGGCGGATCTGAATAACCGGACAGAAGGTTAAAAAAAGCTGAGGCATCGCTGCCGAAGAGGTCATTGCACGTAAATACGCCCAAATCCGTGTATAATTTGGCTGTTGAGGCATTATAATTTCCTGTTGCCACATGTACATACCGGCGGATTCCATCAGCCTCACGGCGGATAATAAGAGTGCACTTAGAATGTGTTTTCAATCCCACCAGACCATAAATAACATGGGCTCCTGCTTTTTCCAAACGCCTCGCCATCTGTATATTATTCGCTTCATCAAATCGGGCTTTTACTTCCATCAGTACCGTCACCTGTTTTCCATTCTGCGCCGCTTTTTCAAGGGCCATAATAATGGGACTGTCTGAACTAACACGGTACAGCGTCTGTTTAATGGCAAGTACATTCGGATCCAGTGCGGCTGACATGACAAAATGAACGACCGATTCTTCAAAAGACTCATAAGGCAGATGAACTAAAAGGTCTTTATCACGTATCATATCAAAAATATGTTCTTTCCCTGATTGAATCATACTCCATGGTTTATGGGGACTGGCCGGCTGATATCTCAGCCTGTCATATTCTTTAATTCCGCAGAAAGAAAAATACATGGTTGCATCCAAAGGACCGTCAATTTCATAAAGATCGTCTTTTTCTAAATTTAAAGACTGTGTCATAAACCGCTGCAGAAAACGGCTGGCTCCGGATTCAAATTCAATTCTTACGGCTTCTCCCTTCTGTCTTTTCTTCAGCTGCCGCTCCACCTCCACCACTAAATCCTTGGCATCCTCCTCATCAATATACAAATCAGCATCCCGGGTAATACGGAAAGCCCTGGATTCCAGCAAATCATATCCCAAAAAAAAGCGCTGTCCAAAATAACGGAGAACATCTTCCAAAAGGACAAAATCACGCCGATTTCCCACCGATGCCGCCGCGGGCAGAGAAATAATACGCGGCAGCACCCCCGGAACGGGGAGAATCGCTGTTTTTACGTCAATATCATCATCTGTGTCTTCCTGACTTTTTTCATTTTTTTCTAAAAGGAGAGCCAGATTCAGACTCTTTGACGCTAAAAAAGGGAATGGGTGGGAGGAATCCACCGCCATCGGCGTAACCACCGGAAATATTTCCCGCTCAAAATAATCATCCAGCCACCGGATCTGTTCTTCTGATGCTGTTTCAGGAGAAATAAAATAAAGCCCTTCCTTCTCCAGGGATAATAAAATTTGTTTTAAATAATGATATTGCTTCGCAACCAGTTTCTGGCATGCCTCTGAAATGGGTTCCAGTTGTTCTTCCGGCGTCATATCCGCAATATCCCGCCGTTCAATGCCGTTTTCAACCTGGTGCTTCAGTCCTGAAACACGGATCATAAAAAATTCATCTAGATTGGAACTGGTAATAGCTAAAAACTTCAGTTTTTCTAAAAGAGGATTATTGGGATCAACTGCTTCCTGAAGAACCCGGTCATTGAAAGAAAGCCATGAAAGCTCTCTGTTTAGATAATATCTATGATCGAAAAAATTCATTTTTACCTCCGTTCCAATTTGGCTTCCACGCCGAAAACATTTCTGAACAGTTCATTTTCTTTTTCAAAAATCCATGTTTCCAAAGCTGTATTCTGCTGGCTTTCATAAGTAATAACAAGTGTATTTTCTCTCACATGCGCTGACACATCAAACATTTTCTGCCGGCGCGAAATATCCATGGCACGGGCCAGGCGAAATACAGCCACAAGTTTTAATGCTACCATTTTTCCCGATTCGGGCAGCCTTCGGAATGGTTCATCATCTTCACTGGGCACTCCTTTGTGGTCATAATACGAAATACAAGCTACGATATCTTTCTCTATATCCGACAGCCCAAAAATATCAATTCCCCGTATAAGATGATAAGTATGAACGTGATGATCCAGAAGATTGACATACTTGCCGATCTGATACAGAATAATAGCCATGCGGAGTAAAAATGCATCTCTGTCATTCAGCCCATGAATTGCGCCAAAAGCTTCCATAATAATCTGGCTGTATATTTCCATCGCCCGTGCATGTTCAGGCTCATAATAATAGTTGGATGCGATAGAACGGGTCAATTCCAAATTCTGCGCCCGCATCTGAAGCAGGGCAGGATCTTTCATCTTTTTTGCCCCGTAATACATGGCCGCCGACTCAAGAAACGTCGTTCCCATCATCAAGATAGATTCCACATGGACATTTTGAAGGATTTCCCAATAGAGATGAGAAGTAGGAAGAACTGAATCAGCCTGCTGTTCCTGAAGTCCGAAAGCATTCATAATACGCGGTGATGACATACGGGATACTTTCTCATACAACTCATAAAAAGCTTCCGGTCTCACCATCGCCATATTGCTTTTCATATCCAGATTCATAAGGGAGGCCATAATCCGCGCCTCTCTGCCGGAAAGCACCAGATATCTCGGATGAAAACGGCTGATGGTTTTCCACAGCGGTCTCATAATAGAATGTATATATTCTGTCATGGCTTCCGGAAAATCCTGCGATTCTCTCTGGTTGAGGCGGAATGTCTCCAAAAGTCTCAGCGTACCTATATGTACATTGTGCTGATACCGCAAAGCTCCCTGCTCCCAAATGGTAAGGCCCACACATCCTGATGTAATATCCACAAAAAGAAAATCAGATCCCAGATACTGGTGATTCTGCCGGTTAATCTGTTCTAATTCATAATGAAGAGCAAAGTGTTTAAAATAAATTTCCTGGGGCATATCAATAACCTGAACTTGAAATCCGGTATGGACATGGATAAGATCCATAATCGATCTCCTGTTTTCTGCTTCACGCAGAATTGCCGTTGCATACACTGCATATTCTGAAACACGGTAATCCGCCAGCAGCTGTTTGAGTCCATTTAAAAGGACACAGAGCCTTCGGATCGATTTAAATGAAAGCTTTTTATTTAAAAAAACCTCTTCTCCAAAAGATGTTTCTCTTTTCACTTCTTCAATAACCTGTATCTGATTGACGCCGCGGTATCCGACGATTCTCATCGATAAAGTAGATGAGCCAAGATGAATAATTCCATATATCATAGGTTTGTCCAGTTCCATGGAAGCCTCCTTTACAGATAGGAAAAACAATTTCTTGATGCCGGCTGATACTTTTACAATTTATTATATAATATATGAAGGTCTGTTGTCCCACCCTGCATTCCTTCCTACATCAAAATCCGACATTGTCCCCCCCCATTTCATTAGGAATGCTGTCTTACATTTACAAAGGAGCGTCTGTCCGTTATGGAGCGTATCGCCATTATTGACCTTGGGTCAAACTCTGTCCGTTTTGTTATTATGCATATTGAATCGGATGGAGCCTACAAATTGGTATATCAGGAAAAGAAAGGAATCCGTTTGTCTGAAGGAATGACAGAAAATCATATGTCTCTCACAGAAGCTGCCCAGGAGCGGGCACTTTCCTGCATGCGTGTATATGCCCACATGGCCTCTGTACACCATATCACCCACATGATTGCGGTGGCAACAGCTGCTGTGAGAAATGCCGTCAACGGAAACAATTTTCTTTCACGGGTCCAACAGGAAACAGGAATTCCATTAAAAGTCATTACTGGGAAACAGGAAGCTGAGCTGGGTTACAGAGGTGTCGTTAATACGATCAATGAAACAGATTTTATTATGTTTGATCTGGGCGGTGCCAGTATCGAAATTTCACTGATTAAAAACCGGCAGCGCATAGAATCTGTCAGTCTTCCGCTAGGTGCCGTAACGGTGACGGAAAAATTTCATTCCCAGGAAACAGTCTCTTCAGATGTAAAAAAAAGTATGCGCGATTATATAAAGCAATATCTCCGCCCTCTTGAATGGCTAAAAAATCAGTCTCTTCCCATTATTGGTGTGGGGGGCACCATGAGAAATCTGGCTAAAATCCACCAAAAAAAATTTCACTATGCGATTCCCAAACTTCATAATTACGAAATATCCTGCACGGATCTCTTTGATTTATGCGCACTTATCTGTGACAAAAACTATGAAGAAAGGAAAAAAATCCCTGGTCTCTCTTCCGAAAGGGCGGATATTATCGTTGCGGGTGTATTAATTATTTCTGAACTGGTCAGGATGATCAATCCGTCCAGACTGATTGTATCCGGATGCGGTCTCCGCGAAGGGCTGTTCTTTTATTACTATGGCCCATCCTATATGAATGGGCAGAATTATCCGAGGGATATGCTTCTTTTTTCTGTATTGAACTACCGCCATACACTTCCGCTGGATGATGACAGACATTCCCGTTATGTCACTTCCCTTGCAGTTTCCATGTTCGATCAATGGAAACCGATGCATCATCTGCTTCCCCGCGACCGGCAGCTTCTTACAGCTTCCGGTTTGCTCCATGATATAGGGAAACTTATTAACTATTATAATCATGCCGCCCACAGTGCCTATATGATTGCCAATGCACATATTTTTGGTCTGTCTCATCATGAGCAGATTATATGTGCTTTGATTGCCGCTTTTCATCATGGCTATTCCGGAAAAATGACCCGTTTTATCTCTTATTATCAAGTCTTGAATTCTGAGGAATTAACCCGTGTACGGCGTCTCTCTCTCTTTTTATCCATGGCTGAAGCGCTTGATGAAACCTATGAACAGTGTGTAAAAAAACTTTCCTGCCACGTGCAGGAAACAGCCGCTGATATAGAGATTGAACTTTATTCCGGAAATTGTGATACTGCACGTCATTCTCTTGAGCCCCTCATGTCTTCCTTCGAAAAAACTTTTAAAAAACCGCTGTCCATTACCTGGAAAACAGACGGCACCCGTCTCCTCTAAAAGATACAGACAGCTCATCCCTTATATAAAACCGGCCCCTTCGTTAGATATGTGTCTAACGAAGGGGCCGGTTTTATATAAAATAGTTATAAAAACGCCGCTGCTTCTGTGACTGTTATTTACTCGTACTGAGTCCCTTGAAGCTCAATTTGAGCTCTTTTCCAAAACAGTTTCTGTTTCTTCAGATACATTTCCCTTTTTCTTCAAAT
>DIDD01000051.1 GCA_002417965.1 Veillonellaceae bacterium UBA5809 | reverse complement strand
CTATACAGGGAGATTTTCCCTTTGAAAAGGCATTGGCAGAGCCGGGACTTTCCATTATCGGAGAGTTGAAGAAGGCTTCTCCGTCACGGGGCCTGATCTGTTCCGATGTTGATTATGAATCCATTGCTGCGCAGTATGAGAAATTCGGTGTCAGCGCTGTCTCGTGCCTGACGGAACCGCGGTGGTTTCAGGGATCTCCGGAATCTCTGAGGCGTACGGCACAGGCTGTGTCCCTGCCTGTGCTGAGAAAGGATTTTATTATAGATCCCTGCCAGATTGAGGAAGCGGCGGTCCTGGGAGCTTCAGCAGTGCTTCTGACCTGTGCACTTTTGACGGACGGGGATTTAAAGGCTTTTATGAAGTTTTCGGACAGCCTTGGACTGTCCGTGCTGACAGAGGTTCATGATGAGGACGAGATGGCCCGGGCACTTGGCTGCGGGGCCCGTGTGATTGGTGTCAATAACAGAAATCTGAGGGATTTTACCGTGGATCTGTCCACGGCAGAGCGGCTGATTTCCCGGCTGCCGGAACAGATCACGGCGGTGGCTGAGAGCGGTATTGGATCTGGAGAGGATGCAGCCCGGATGAAACAGGCCGGGGCTGATGCGGTTCTGGTCGGTGAAAGCCTGATGCGGTGCAGCAGCCGGCCGTTGTTTATACAGGAATTGAAGGGAACTTATGGCCAAAATTAAGCTGTGCGGTCTTACAGGCATCAGGGATGCTTTATATGCCAATGAAGCCATGCCGGATTATGTGGGATTTGTTTTTGAAAAGGGGCGCCATTTTGTATCTGACAGAACAGCGGCGGATATGAGACGGGTCCTGAATCCCCTGATCCCGGCGGCCGGTGTGTTTGTCCGGGAAAATCCGGATCATATCAGGGCACTGACGGAAAAGGGAATTATTCAGATTGTCCAGCTCCACGGAGGGGAGACAGAGGATTATATCCATAAGGTGCGCAGCATGACCGGATGTCCCGTTATCCGGGCGGTTTCTGTTTCTTCTTCCGGGGATATAGCATCAGCCCAGGAGACAGAGGCGGACTTTCTGCTTTTGGATCACGGACGGGGAGGTACGGGCATTGCTTTTGACTGGTCTCTGATACCGCCGATCCGCAAACCCTGGTTTATGGCCGGGGGCATCGGGAAGGGCAATGTGAGACAGGCTCTCTCTTATGGGCCGTATGGGGTGGATATTTCCAGCGGCGCCGAAACAGAAGGACGTAAGGATCTCTTGAAAATGAAGGATTTGGTACGCATGGTGCGTCAGGAATCGGAGGGATTATGATGAATCACAGATTCGGATCTTTCGGCGGACAGTATATCCCCGAAATTCTTATGGGAGAAATCCAGAAGCTTGAAAAAGCTTATGAAGTATATAAAAAGGACCCTGATTTTATTCGGGAGTTCCGTGATCTCTGTATCAATTATACGGGCAGACCGTCACTCCTTTATGAAGCAAAAAGAATGACAGAGGATTTGGGCGGACCCAAAATTTATCTGAAAAGAGAGGATTTAAATCATACGGGCGCCCATAAAATCAATAACTGCATCGGACAGGCGCTGCTGGCCAGACGGATGGGAAAGACAAGGCTGATTGCAGAAACCGGAGCCGGACAGCATGGCGTGGCCGCGGCAACGATTGCGGCTCTGTTCGGCATGGAGTGCGAGGTGTTTATGGGCGAGACTGATACGGAACGGCAGGCGCTCAATGTGTACCGTATGGAGCTCCTGGGCGCCAAGGTACATGCCGTGACCACCGGATCACGTGTATTGAAGGATGCAGTCAATGCAGCACTGCAGAACTGGACAGCCCGGTGTTCGGATACTCATTATATGATCGGGTCAGCCGTGGGTCCGGCACCGTTTCCTGAAATGGTAAGAGATTTCCAGAGTGTCATCGGAGAGGAAATCAAAAAACAGATTCTGGAAAAAGAGGGACGCCTTCCTGATTCGGTTTTTGCCTGTGTCGGAGGCGGCAGTAATGCCATAGGGACATTTTATCCTTTTATTGATGACAAAGATGTTGAACTGGTGGGATGCGAAGCGGCGGGAAAAGGGATAGATACTCTGTATCACGCAGCCACTATGGCCAAGGGGGTTCCCGGGGTGTTTCACGGGATGAAGTCTCTTTTCTGTCAGGATGACAGCGGCAATATTTCAGAGGTATATTCAATTTCCGCAGGGCTGGATTATCCCGGCGTAGGACCTGAGCATGCCTATCTGAAAGAGACGGGACGAGCCCGGTATGTGCCGGTCACCGATGAAGAGGCGGTGGCGGCTTTTGAGTATCTGGCACGTACGGAGGGGATTATCTGCGCCATCGAAAGTGCCCATGCCGTGGCAGGGGCCATGAAGGCAGCCCGTCATATGGATAAAAATCAGATTATGGTCATTACCGTTTCAGGACGGGGCGACAAGGATGTAGCCGCCATTGCCCGCTACCGCGGGAAAGATCTTCATGAATAAGGGGGAAACAGACATGAGCCGTATAAAGAATGCATTTGCAGACGGTAAGGCACTGATTGCCTTTTTAACGGCAGGGGATCCTACACCGGAGGACAGCGTCCGTTTTGTCCTTGCCATGGAGAAGGCCGGCGCCGATCTGATAGAAATCGGAGTTCCTTTTTCTGATCCTGTGGCTGACGGTCCTGTCATTATGGCAGCCGATCAGAGAGCGCTGGCAGGGGGAATTAATTTAAAGTCTGTGCTGGATGAGGTGCAGGAGATCCGGAAGACAAGTGATATTCCTCTGGTGCTTCTCACGTATTTCAACCCCATTTTTGTATATGGGGCTGAGCGGTTTTTTGAGGACTGCAGGAAAGCAGGCGCTGACGGAGTCATTATTCCTGATCTTCCTTTTGAGGAGCAGGGGGATGTAAGGCCTTATGCCGACCGGTGCGGAGTGGATATGATCCAGCTCGTAGCGCCTACATCGAAAGAGAGAATCCAGCGTATTGCCCGGGCGGCATCCGGTTTTATTTATGTGGTTTCCTCTATGGGAGTCACAGGCATGCGGGACGGGATGCAGGGCGATCTGAAAGAGACACTGCGGCAGATCCGGCAGGTATCCAATGTGCCTGCCGCCGTGGGGTTCGGAATTCATACGGAGGAGCAGGCAGCTCTTTTTGCCTCCGAGGCTGACGGGGTGATTACGGGAAGCGCCGTTGTGGACATCATTGCCCGCCATGGAAAGTCGGTGGATGATGAGCTCTCGGATTATATCAAAAAGATGAAAAAAGCTGTACGCTGATGAAACGGTAAAAAACAGAAAGAGGGGAGAACCGGAACAGTTCTCCCCTCTTTCTGTTTTTCCCGGAGCTCTTCTTTTGTGATATAATTTGATATAAAGAATATACCATTGACAGATGGAGGGATTTTATGGATCAAACCGCAAGTGTGGGCAGTGTTCTGCTTCCTGCCTGCTTTTTCGGGCTTTATTTAATTTTGGAGGCAGCTGACTGGGGACTTTGTATGGCCGGAATCTGGGCGGCCCGGACCAGGGAGGAAAGGCAGACGGTGCTGCGCCTGATGCGGCCCGCCCTTGACGGGAATGAGCTGTGGTTTTTTATGGCGCTGTTTATGATGGTGACTGTTTTTCCTGAAATGAAGCAGGGCACAGATGCTTTGTGGTATGGAGCGGCTTCTTTCATTGTGGCGGCAGGTGCGGTTCTCCGGATGGCGGGGGCCTTGCTTCCGGAACGGCTGGACAGGGTGTGGTTTTTCAGGCTGCTGGCCGTACTTTCCCTGGGCGGAATGTTTCTGATGGGAATGATCGGCACTGTGCTGGTACGTCCTGACGGACAGATTCTGTCAGCGGCAGGCGCAGCAGGAGGAGGCTGGGCTGTACTGGCCTGTTTTCAGATCGGAACTCTGTACGGGGCTGTCAAGGCATCTAATCCGCTGGGTGAGCGGTGCCGCGCCGCCTTTCTGGTTTCCAGCTGTGCGGGGGTAGCCATTTATCTGATTTTTGCGCTGCTCATGAGAATGGATCTGGGAAGTGAATGGGGATCGGCTTATTTTTGGATGTGTCTGGTGGCTACGGCCATCTTCTTTACCCTTTCTTTTGTGCTGGTGCGCAAAAGAAAAACTTCATCGGGACTGGCAGCGGGATATGCCGCTTCTTTCTTTGCCGTATTTATTTATTTTTCTGCTTATGTCACTATGATTCCCCAGATTTATGAACCGGATGTACAAGTGCTCCGTGATTCTATGGATCATACGCCGGGGGCCTTTCTGCTGGGCACTGCACTGGTGTGGACAGCTGCTTCTTTTGTGTGGCGGCAGCTGCGGAAACGGGTCGTTTATGAATGGAAGGATCATATATGAGGAGGCTTCATTATGGGAGAATTGTTTAAAACGCAGCATACGATTGATGAACTGCTTAACCGCATGGGTGCCACCATCGTTCTGGACGGCGAACATCTTTCAGAAGAGGACAGGCAGGAGGCCGAGAAGAACGGTGCTGTGGTGAAGGGAAAAAGCAATATTCCCGAAGGGACAGAGAAGCCGGACCGGTAGGCTTCTTTCTGCCGGCAGGAACACACGGCAGAAAGCCGTGTGTTTTCTTTATGTCATTTCGGATTCGCAGCAGCCCTGCGGCTGACTGATTCACGGACGGGAGAGATTATGGATCCTTTTGTACATTTGCATACTCATACGGAATACAGCCTTTTTGACGGAATCAGCCGCATACCTGATCTCGTTTCCTATGTGAAGGAACTGGGTCAGACATCGCTGGCCATTACAGATCACGGTGTTATGCACGGTGCGGTTTATCTGTATAAAGAATGTCTCCGTCAGGGAATCCATCCGGTGATCGGGTGTGAAGTCTATGTGACGGAGGGGAGCCGCTTTGACAGAAAGGTAGAAGGAAAGGAAAAACTCTATCATCTGATTCTTCTGGCAGAAAATAATGAGGGATACAGGAATCTGGTTAAAATCTGTTCAAAAGGATGGACAGAAGGATTTTACCGGAAACCGAGAACTGACCATGATCTGCTGCGCCGTTATTCCAAGGGGCTGATTGCACTGTCCGCCTGTGTAGCCGGCGAGGTGCCCCAGGCGCTGCTGGCCGGAGACCGTGAAAAGGCCGGCCGGATTGCTGCATTTTACAGGGATACTTTTGGGAAGGACAATTATTTTCTGGAGCTGCAGAATCACGGCCTTCCTGAGGAAGCCGCGGTCCGGCCTGCTCTGGCAGAGCTGGCGCAGGAGTGCGGAGTCGGTCTGGTGGCAACGAATGATTTTCATTATGTACGCCGGGAGGATGCACGCAGCCAGGAGATCAAGCTCTGCATTTCCACGGGTCAGACACTGGACAACCCCAATCATTTCCGGTTTCAAAATGATGAATTTTATTGTAAAAGCGGCCCGGAAATGGAGGCGCTCCTGGGACGTTTTCCAGGAGCCATTGAAAATACAGCCCGCATTGCGGAACGTTGTCAGGTCACGTTTGAATTTGGTGTCCACCGTCTGCCTTCGTTTCCTGTTCCGGATGGATATACGGCCCGTTCTTATCTCCGGGAACTTTGTGAAAAGGCTCTTCCCCTGCGGTACCAGCCGGTCACGAAGGAGGTGCGCGACCGGCTGGAATATGAGCTGGGTGTCATAGATAAAATGGGATTTTCTGACTATTTTTTGATTGTCATGGATTTCATTCATTATGCAAAGTCCAACGGAATCGCCATTGGTCCCGGGAGGGGGAGCGCTGCCGGAAGCATCGTGTCGTATCTGCTGGATATTACAGAACTGGATCCGCTGCGGTTTGATCTGCTTTTCGAGAGATTTCTGAATCCGGAGCGCGTTTCCATGCCCGATATTGACACGGATCTCTGCTACCGGAGACGGCCTGAAGTGATCGCTTATCTCGCCCGCAAGTACGGGGAAGACCATGTTGCCCAGATTATTACATTCGGAACATTGGCGGCCAGGGCGGTCATCAGGGATGTGGGCCGTGTCATGAATCTGCCGCTCAGTGAGGTAGACAGGATTGCTAAAATGATTCCCGGAGGTCCGGGCGTCACGCTGAAGGGAACGATGGAGGCGTCCAGGGAGTTCCGTACTCTTTATGAAACCGATGACCGTATCCATACACTGCTGGATCACTGTCTCCGGCTGGAAGGCCTTTCCCGTCAGGCAGGGACCCATGCGGCCGGTGTGGTCATCTGCGGTTCTCCCGTAGATGATTTTGTGCCGATCCAGCTGACACAGGACGGATTTCTTCAGACGCAGTATGAAAAGGATCAGGATGAGGAACTGGGGCTCCTGAAAATGGATCTGCTGGGTCTTCGGAATTTAACGGTCATTCAGGATGCGCTGGAGATGATTAAAAAGAACCGGGGGGAGGATGTGGATATCCATCATCTGCCCAGCCGTGATGAAATGACATGCCGCATGTTGTGCGAAGGCGATACTGTAGGTGTTTTCCAGTCCGAATCTTCCGGTTTTACCAAACTGCTGATGCAGCTGGAGCCGGACTGTTTTGAGGATCTGATTCCCATGGTGGCCCTCTACAGGCCGGGTCCTCTGGGCAGCGGCATGGCTGAGGATTTCATTAACAGAAAGCACGGGAAAATTCCCGTGGCCTACCCCCATCCTGTGCTGGAACCGATTTTGAAGGAGACATACGGGGTTATTCTCTATCAGGAACAGGTTATGCAGATTGCATCTGTTATGGGCGGGTTCACTCTGGGACAGGCTGATCTTCTCCGGAGAGCCATGGGCCATAAAGACCCGGAGGTGCTGAAGGGGCAGGAAGAGCTGTTTCTGAACGGAGCTCTGAAAAACGGCGTGGATAAAAGCACGGCTGTCCGCGTATTTGAGCTGATGGTTCATTTCGCCGGGTATGGATTTAATAAATCACACAGTGTCTGCTACGGATGGATTGCCTGGCAGACGGCTTATTTGAAGGCCCATTACCGTCCTGAATTTATGGCCTCCATGATGAGCTGTTATGACAGTGACAGAGATAAAGTAACACGGTATATTGCAGACTGCCGTCAGCACGGCGTGACCATTGCGGCGCCTCATATCAACCGCAGTGAAGCGCGCTTTTCTACAGAAGGCGATACCATTCTGTTCGGACTGGCTGCGATTCAAAATGTGGGGGAGAGTGCGGTGGAATCAATCATTGAAGGCCGCGGAAAAGGTCCTTTTGTTTCACTGCCCGACTTTCTTTCCCGTGTCAATACGAGAAGTGTAAACAGCAGGGCCTGTGAAAGCCTGATCCGGTGCGGCGCCATGGACGGATTTGGCTATAACAGAAACCAGCTGCTGGAAGTGCTTCCCCAGGCCCTGTCCGAGGCGGCTTCGGCCCGGTCGGACAGGGAGTCGGGGCAGCTCAGTCTTTTCGGAGAGGCAGCGCCCCAGAGCCTTTCCTATCCGGATATGCCGGATATGAAAGCAGAGGAGAAAATTGCTTCTGAAAAAGAACTGCTCGGGTTTTATGTAAGCGGTCATCCTCTTGACCGGTACAGAAAGGCACTGGAGTCATATACTCCCATTTATGATATTATCCGGGAAGGAGCGCGGTATGACGGAAAGCAGGCTGCTGTCGGCGGAATGGCGGTCAGGATCAGAAGCACCATGACCAGGAAGGGAGCCCCCATGGGATATGTCACTGTGGAAGATTTCAGCGGTTCTGTGGAAGCTGTTGTTTTCCCTTCTGTCTGGGAGCGGGTCAGGCCCGTGCTCCGGGACGATGCCGCGGTTGTTCTCAGAGGCCGCGTGCAGTCCAATGAAAGAGAGGTCAAGATTCTGGCTGATGATATATGCCTGCTGGAGGAATCGGGAACCGGAGATTCTGTCTGTGAAGTCCATCTGTATATTGATCCGTCCCATGAATCGGGAGCTGTCAGCACAAAGCTGGCCGGTGTTTTAAAAAACTTTCACGGCACGGTTCCTGTGATACTCCATATACAGAGAATCAGGGAAAAAATCCCCATGAATCAGGAATTTTATTTATCGCCTTCCCCGGAAGCGGAAAGGGAACTGCAGGGCCTCCTGGGTACGGGGTGTGTTGAATTCCGGCGTCAGAGAGGGGAACCGGTTTCCGGAAGGACTGGAAAGTGACGGCTTTCTCTATTTTCTGACGGCCGATTCAGTATTTTTATTTGGGTGTTTTTATGGATGCATGTTATAATTATGGATGTATAAAAAATCTATCCACAGAAAATGGAAGGGAGTTATTATGAGGTTTCTTGTCTGTATCAAACAGGTGGTTGATACATCCAAAATGGAAGTTGACCCGTCCACAGGCCGTCTCAACCGGTCTAAGGCCAACAGTATTATGAACCCCTACGACCGCCATGCTTTGGAAGAAGCATTCCGTCTGCGGGATCAGAACGGCGGTACAGTGACGGTCATGACGATGGGTCCTCCCCAGGCGGAGGCTGTTCTGCTGGAAGCAGTTTCCATGGGAGCTGACGATATTTATCTGATTACGGACCGCGCATTCGGCGGAGCCGATACACTGGCGACCAGTTATACACTCGCACAGGCGGTGCGGAAACTGGAGCCGTTTGATATGATTTTCTGCGGTCAGGAATCGATTGACAGCAATACAGCCCAGGTGGGGCCCCAGCTGGCTTCCATGCTCGGCATTCCTGATGTAAGTGCTGTGACAGCGCTTGCGCTGACAGGGCGGACAGCCGAAATCACAAGGCAGATGGAAGAGGAATCGGAGGTCCTCACAGCAGAGCTGCCTCTTCTTGCAACCGTGGCTCCTTCACTGAATCATCCGCGGTATCCAAGTATTCAGGGACTTCAGAAAAAATGGACGGTGAAGGCCCAAATACTGACAGCTGCTGATTTACAGGCTGATCCCGGACGGATCGGTATTCAAGGCTCTCCTACACAGGTCAAGAGGGTGCGCCCCGTAGCACCGCCCAAAAAGGAGAATCTTGTGATTCAGGAGACGAAAACAGCTGATTCGGTTCGCGTTTTGATGCAGGCCTTGCAGAAGGCCCAGGTTTTTTAGGAGGGCAGTTCATGGATTTTTCAGATTATCAGGGCATTTACGTTGTAGCGGAGACACGGAATGGAAAGGTCTGCGATATTACGGCAGAACTGATAGGCCAGGCCCGGTGTCTGGCCGACCAGAAAAAACAGAAAGCTATTGTTCTCCTGGCGGGACGGAATGTAGCCGGTGAGGCAGAGCGCCTGACAGCGCTGGGAGCCGATGAGGTGTATATTTTTGAAAGTCCTCTTTTTGACCATTATGACGGACAGGCGTATGAAAGAGTACTGGGTTCTTTTCTCTGCGAACGGAAGGCAGACACCATTCTCGTGGGAGCCACCGCTGCAGGACGGGATTTGGCCCCGCGCCTTTCCGCAAAGCTGGTATGCGGCGTTACAGCTGATGTGACAGAACTTTCTGCCGAGTCTGACACAGGTCTTGTAATCTGGTCAAGACCCGCCATGGGAGATCATATTATGGCGGATATTGTGAGTCCCCGTTTCCGCCCCCAGATGGGTACCGTGAGGCCGGGTGTTTTCCCCATGCCCGAAGAGGACAGGAACCGGCAGGGCCGGGTTTTCCGCATGCCCGTGCATCTGACGGCCGCCGATATGGGGACTGTTCTGAAGAGAATTATTCCGGGGGAAAAGGAAAGCGATCCTCTGGAAGAAGCCCGTATTGTGGTGGCCGGCGGACGGGGCATACGGAGCCGGGATGAATGGCAGGGCCTGTACCGTCTGGCAGCGCTCCTTCACGGGAGTGTGGGGGCTACGCGTCCTATTTGTGAAATGGGATGGGAGCCCCACAGCCGGCAGATCGGCCAGACGGGAAAGCTGATTGCGCCTGCTGTTTATTTTGCATTTGGAATTTCCGGAGCCATGCAGCATATCTGCGGTGTTCAGGCAGACATCATGATTGCTGTGAACCAGGACCCCCAGGCGCCGATTTTTCAAACAGCTGATTATGCCGTGGTGGCTGATGTAAAAGAGTTTCCTCCCCTGTTTATAGAAGCGGTGGAATCATTGAAGAAGCGCCATGCTTCCCAGGTTTCCGTATGCCGCCTGTAATATTTTAAACTTTTTCTTGTAGTTTACGGAGGTGAAGACTGTGGCGGAAGAGAAAAAATCAACGATTTTTTATAATCATAATTTTTTGTATCAGTTTGACGGGGTGCTTCAGGCTGATGACCGGGCGGTACAGTTTGGCGACGGTGTCTATGAATGGATCCGCATTCATAAGGGACATCCTTTTGCTTTGTCTTATCATATAGACCGCCTGTACCGTTCCATGCGGCTTATGGATATGCGCGCCACCATTGCTCCTGATGAATTTACAGAAATCCATGAAGTGATTGCTGAGGAAAACCGAATTCAGGAAGGATACTGCATGCTTCTTGTCACAAGGGGAGGCGGAGAACGCCGGTTTTTGATTCCCCGGCGGAATGAACAGAATCCCAATGTGCTGATTTATGCCCGTTCTGTAGATACGGACGCGATTCAGAAGGTACAGGACGGCATTGCCTGCATCACTGCGGAAGATGACCGCTGGCTTCACTGTGATATTCTGTCCATTCAGATGGTGGCAAACCTGATGGCCCGCACGGCAGCGCTGAAAAAAGGGGCGCAGGAAGTTGTTTATGTGCGTGACGGACAGGTTACAGAGGGATCGAAATCGAATCTGTTTGTGGTTAAGGGCGGTGTGGCATGGACACCTCCGGAAAGCCATAAGATGCTGAAGGGTGTCACAAGACAACTGGTGATCACCCGTGTGGCCCCGACCAGCGGCGTTACAATCATTGAAAAGGAAATTGACCGTCAGCTTCTTTCTGAAGCAGATGAGGTTTTTATGACTAATTCCGAATGCGGAATTATGCCGGTGCTGCAGATTGACGGGAAGACGGTAGGAGACGGACAAAAAGGACGGGTGACGGAAAAAATCCAGCTTCATTATGATAAACTGCTGGAGGAAGGTCTTCCGTAACGGGGCAGAGACGGCATGAAGATCCGGGAAGGATCTTTTGTGCCGCCTTTTGTTTTTCTCTATAAGGGGAAAGGAGGCGGAGAGCATGGAAATTCTGGAGATTGAAACAGGTGGACATAGTGAACTCAGGAATGTAACGGAAGCGGTGAACGGGGCTGTGCGGAAAAGCGGCGCGAAAGAGGGAGTCTGCCTTGTCTTTATTCCCCATACGACTTGCGCCGTGACGCTGAATGAAAACTGGGATCCTGATGTACAGAAAGATATAGAGAATTTTCTGAATAGGGCTGTGCCATGGGAAAACGGGTACCGGCATCAGGAAGGAAACAGCGCCGCCCACATTAAAACACTTCTTACGGGTTCGTCTGTGTCTGTGCCCATTCATGGGGGACGGCTTTTCCTGGGAGAATGGCAGGGCGTTTATCTGGCAGAATATGACGGCCCCAGGAAAAGAAAAATGACCGTATGCTGTCTCCCCTGTTCGTGAGTGACAGCATACGGCCTGTGTGTTTTTTGTCAGCAGACTGTATTCTGCTGACAGCCGTCTGCCCAGCGGCGGATATTTTCAAATACAATACGGGCTCTTTTCACCATGGCTTCTTCAGTGGCGAATCCAATATGGGGGGAAAGAATAACATGAGGGCAGGAAAGAAGGGGATGGTCCGGAGCAAGAGGCGGTTCTGTGTCAAATACATCGATTCCGGCACCGGCGAGTTGTCCTTCTTTCAGCGCCCGGGCCAGGGCTTCTGCATCTACGACAGGGCCTCTTGCCGCATTAATAAGGATGGCGGAGGGCTTCATTTTTTTCAGTGCGTCAGTACCGATCATCCCGCGGGTTTCACCGGTCAGAGGCACATGGAGTGACAGGATATCTGACTCGGAGAGGAGTGTATCCAGAGGGACCCATTGAAAAGGACCTTCTTCTTTTTTCCGGCTGTATCCGAGGACTTCACATCCGAAGGCGCTCGCCAGGAGGGCGGTCTTTTTGCCGATGGCCCCGGTTCCCAGAATTCCGAATTTTTTTCCGCACAGTTCCCTTCCTGTAAGCCCGGACCGTGTCCGTCCGGTACGGACGGCATGATCACATTCAGGAAGACTGCGGTACAGGGAAAGAGCCATTCCGATCACCAGTTCACTGACCGATTCATTGGAATAGCCGGCGCTGTTGGATACGGCGATTCCCTGTTTCCGGCACTGGCTGACGGCAATATGGTCGACTCCTGTAAAGGCAACGGAAATCATTTTCAGACGGGGGCAGTTTCTTACGGTTTCTTCCGGAAGAGGCAGATCAGCTATGACAGCCACATCGGCATCCATAAGACGTTCCTGCAGAACCCGGCTGTTTTCAGGCCGTGTCCGGGACAGGCTCAATTCCCATCCCCTCTTTTGAAAATCGGCCGTGCATTCACGGGCCTGTTCTTCTGTAATTCCCAAAGGTTCAACAACTGTAATTTTCATTATAAGCCTCTTTTCCCGGACAGCTTCAGGCTGTCCGACTGGTTGTCAGTCAATTAAAAAAATGTTTTTTCTGTATATAAGAAAGATACTTTTCTGCCGAAGCGGATAGGGGATGGTATATTTCCCGGCTGGGAAGCTGGGACAGGAAAGCGCCCGAGGCCGTCAGCGCGGCGCCGGCCCATTCGCGGGCTGTCAGAGACTCTCCCAGAAAAAGCACGCCTGACAGAGCTCCGAATATCATTTCCATGCTGAGCAGCATAGACGCTTCAGAAGGAGGAACATATTTTTGTCCCACAACCTGAAGGGTATAGGCAACCCCGGTGGAGAGAATTCCGGTATAGAGTATTGTCCAGATGCCGTTTTCCAGCATGGAAAAGGAAAATGGTTCCCAGAGGAAACCAATGCTGTTGAAAAGGGCGGCAATCAGAAACTGCCCCGCTGCCAGACTGACAGGAATGTATCTCTCTGAAAGCCATGAAAGCAGCAGAATATGAAAAGCAAAAAAGAAAGCACAGAGAAAAACAAGGAAATCTCCCCGGTTGACCTGAAAGTTTCCTCCTACAGAAAGAAGATAGATGCCGGCAAGGGCAAGAACTGCACCTGCCGCATGATAAAGTCTGAGAATATGGCCGAAAAAAAGACCTATCAGGGGAACCAGTATAATATCG